>CBDULU010000043.1:0-9725 GCA_965368155.1 uncultured Flavobacteriaceae bacterium | reverse complement strand
GATCTATAATAAATCATCACAATTACTACTTTTACAATTACAACAATTAATCCAACAATAATGTTTAACAGCATGTTTTATTAAATTAGGTTTGGATGTCTAAAGTAGGATTTTTAAAATTAAATGACAAGTTACTTTTTGATTTTGTAATCGAAAAAATTACATTTATAATATTGAATATCAGTAAATCATACAGAAATGACAATAAATAATCAAATTTCATAAAAACTAATTATCTTCGCAACTCAAAATAAAACCAAAAAAGGATGTCAATTAACAACATAAGAAAGGAAGTAATGCTAACGCTGGAAAAGAATGTAGGAACCTTTCTTGATGATTATTTGATCCCACCTGAAAAGATCTGGCAGCCAACAGATTTTCTTCCCAACCCTCAATCGGATTCATTTATGCATGAGGTTGAAGAAATAAGGGAGCTATCCAAAGATCTAGGTAATGATTTCTGGATTTCACTTGTAGGTGATATGATCACAGAAGAGGCACTACCTACCTACGAATCCTGGTTATTGGATCTAGAAGGTGTAACTCAGCATGGTGAAGACGGAGATAATGGTTGGGCAAAATGGGTAAGAATGTGGACAGCCGAAGAGAATCGACATGGAGATGTTTTGAATAAATATATTTATTTATCGGGCCGGGTAAATATGAGGGAAGTAGAAGTTACTACCCAACACTTGATCGCAGACGGTTTTGACATTGGAACGGCAAGAGATCCTTATAAAAACTTTGTTTATACTAGTTTTCAGGAATTAGCTACCTATGTCTCGCATAATAATGTTGCTAAAATTGCCAAAAAAGCTGGAATGAAGAATTTGGGTAAAATGTGTAAGATCATTGCCGGTGATGAAATGAGACATCACAAAGCGTATACTGAATTTATCAGACAGATCTTTACAGTAGACCCAAGTGAGATGATGCTGGCCTATTTTGACATGATGAAACTTAAAATCACCATGCCTGCTATGCATTTAAGAGAATCTTTTGGTGGTCAGGGAACGTTATTTGAAAAGTTTTCAGAAGTTGCCCAGAGAGCCGGTGTATATACAAGTTTTGACTATGTAGATATCATGAGGAAATTAAACGCTGCCTGGGATATTGACAAAATCACCGGATTGACTGCCGAAGCTGAAAAAGCCAGAGCCTATTTGATGAAATTACCAGAAAGAATGGAACGCATTGCGGAAAGAATCGTTGTTCCTGACACCAATCATCAGTTCAAATGGATGAATCCATTGGTGTAAGATATGAAAGGGTTTATTACTTTTTTACTAGATAAAGTCCGTCGCTGCGAATTTCAATGAGCTTCTTTTTATACAAATGACCTGCCGCTCTTTTAAAGGCCTTCTTACTCAGACCCAAGGAATTCTTAATTTCTTCCGGCTTACTTTTATCAGTAAGTGGTAGAAAGTCACCGCCTTTTTTGATGGCTTTTAGCAAAGCATCTGTGTTAGATTCTACACTTTTCTTATAGCCCAAAGGTTCCAGCAAAATATCAATTTTACCGTCTTCCCTAACCTGTTTCACATAGCCTTTTATCTGTTCACCTACTTTCACCTCCTTGTGTATATCAGATTTAAAAACCAAGCCTTGATAAAGATTGTTGATCACCACATTGATTCCTAATTCACTTTCTCTGTAAAGCAACAGATCAACCTCATCACCTCTCTTGATATCTATCTCATCCAAAAACACAAAGTCCTCCACTCTTTGAGAACCCCGAATAGATCCATTATCTTCATCTTCATAAACAAAGAAAAGATAGGATGACCCTACAACCAAGGTTTCCATTTGCTCCTCTAAAGGAACAAACAAATCCTTTTCCAGACCCCAGTCAACATAAGCGCCTTGCTCAGTAAGTAACTTTACATTCAAAAAGGCAAATTCTTCCACCTGTGCATATGGAAGTTTTGTACTGACCATTCTTGACCGATCTTTGTATATAAAAACCTCTACTGTTGATCCCACGTCCAGATCAATTCCTGTTTCTTCTTTCGCAAGAAAGATCTCCTGTCCCTTATCATCCTGAAGATAAAAACCCTTGGTGTCTTTTCTTACAATTTCCAGCGTGTTAATTTTACCATTTTCCATATCTGTGGCAAAGGTATCTCTTTTTTAACAAAGCTATGTTTATATAGACGGCTATGATTTGGTAATTATTATGAATATATTTACATGCCAAATACAGCCGCCTACAATTCCATGAAATCAAAAATTTACGCTATTATCGTTTGTCTGTTTGTGACAGGAAGCATTTTTTCCCAATCAGATGTTCAATACGAAATCTCTTTCAAAAATGCTGTTCATCACGAAGCTGAAATCACCGTTGAATATAACAATGTTGAAATAGATACACTTTCTGTAAGAATGAGTCGCACTTCTCCCGGACGCTATGCTATCCATGAATTTGCAAAAAATGTTTACGGATTCAATGCCATGGATGAAGAAGGAAATAACCTTAAGGTGACCAGGCCAAACCCTTATCAATGGGATATTTCAGGTCATCATGGCAGTATCAAAATAACCTATACCTTATTCGCAAATCACGGAGACGGAACCTATTCTCAGGTAGATGAAACTCATGCTCATTTGAATATACCAGCTACTTTTATCTATGCTAAGGCTTATCGAAAAAGTCCTGTTCAAATCAAATTACATCCCCGCAAAGACCTGAATTGGAAAGTTGCCACCCAACTTAAACCTCTTTCTGAAAATGAGTATTTCGCTCCCGATCTGGATTATTTTATGGATAGTCCGATTGAAATTAGCGATCATGAACTTAGAAGTTTTAAAATACATTCTGAGGGTAAAGACTTCAACATTAAATTCGCATTGCACCAGGCTCACGGACATGAGGGATTTGACGCTTATTTTGAAAATGTGAAGAAAATCGTAAAGTCAGAAATTAAGGTGTTTGGCACATTGCCTGATTTTGATTTTGGCTCTTATACCTTTTTGGCCTGTTATGCGGAAAATGTAGACGGAGACGGAATGGAACATAGGAATTCGACTGTTCTTACAAGTAAGAAATCCTTATTGAAAGGAGGTGCTGAAAGAAATATTGGAACAGTTGCTCATGAATTTTTTCATGCCTGGAACGTGGAGAGAATCAGGCCCTTGTCTCTTGAGCCTTTTGATTATGAGGAAGCCAATATGTCTGGGGAGTTGTGGTTCGCTGAGGGGTTTACGAGCTATTATACTACTCTGACGCTTTGCAGAACCGGAATCATATCACGTGAAGCTTACGTAAAAGGTCTTTCAAAAAACCTTAATTATGTTTGGAACTCACCGGGCCTCAACTATTTCAATCCGGTTCAAATGAGTTATCAGGCGCCATTTGTAGATGCTGCCACTTCAGTTGATCAGGTCAATTGGGAAAACACTTTTGTATCTTATTACTCTTATGGCAATGTGCTTGGTCTTGCCCTGGACCTTAGCTTAAGAAATTTACAAGGAAACAAAACACTGGATGGTTTTATGAAACGTGTATGGCAGACCTATGGGGAAAATGAAATTCCTTACACATTAAAAAATCTGGAAACCGAGTTAGCAGCGTATGTCGACAAAACTTTTAGTGAGCAATTTTTTAACAGCTATATTTATGACAGTAACATGCCTGACTACAATGCATTGTTTGCATCAGTAGGTATTGAATTTTCACAGCAATATGAGGATCGACCCTCTTTCGGAGCAACAATCGAAAATATAAATAATAAATGGCTGATCAGCTCAAACCCCCAACAAAACTCATCTCTTTATAATGGAGGATTATCGAAGGGGGATACAATCATTTCCATTGATGGAAAACTCACCAACAATAAGGTTAAACCCAATGAATTTCTAAACACATACAAGGTTGGAGAAACGGCTAAAGTTGTGTACAATAGATTTGAAAATCAGTATGAATCCGAAATAACTTTTATTCGGGACCCTGCTTTTAAGACTACTTTAATGGAAGAGACTTCCAAAGAGATTCGACAAAGACAAAATTCCTGGTTAGATAATAATGTAGAATAAAACAGAATAATTTTATTATGAACATTCCCCAAATTGATCTCCCAAGAATTGTTATCGTAGGATGTGGGTTTGCGGGACTCAAATTCTGTAAAAAAATAGATGGAAATAAATATCAGGTCGTCTTAGTTGACCAGAAGAATTATCATACTTTCCAGCCTTTGCTATATCAGGTCGCAAGCAGTGGGCTCGAACCCGACTCCATCGTATATCCGATTCGAAAAATATTCAAGGGTAAAAAAAACTTTTTCTTTAGGCTCGCAAAAACAAAAAAGATCGATACGGAACATAAAAAGGTGATCACAAATATTGGTGAACTTCATTATGATAAACTCATCATCGCAACAGGAGCTACTTCCAATTTTTTTGGGATGAAGGACATTCAAAAATTCGCCATGCCTATGAAGGATGTCGTAGAAGCCTTGAATTTGAGAAGCCTTATCATCCAGAATTTTGAAGAGGCTTTAAATACCAACGATCTGAAGGAGAGAGAAAGGTTGATGAATTTTATCATCGTAGGAGCCGGTCCAACAGGAATAGAATTAGCAGGTTCTCTATCCGAATTAAAAGCGCATGTGCTTCCCAATGATTACCCGGATCTTGATATCCGAAAAATGCAAATCAATATTATCGAAGCCAATGAAAGGGTATTGGCCAATATGAGCAAAGAAGCTTCCGAAGAAGCGGAAAAATACCTGAAAAAGAAGGATATTTATGTATGGCTAAAAACACGGGTGAAAAGTTTTGACGGACATGTAGCAAAGACTGAAGATAAAACCTTTGAGGCTAAAACCCTTATTTGGGCCGCAGGGATAAAAGGGCATTTCCCATCGGGAATACATAAGGATATGATCGTAGGTGGAAACCGGATTTTGGTAGATGGCCAAAATCAAGTCAACGGAATTAAGGATGTTTTTGCCATTGGAGACGTCGCTTTTATGAAATCGTCATCATATCCGAAAGGCAATGCGATGCTTGCCTCAGTGGCAGAGCAGCAGGGAAAGCAATTGGCACATAATTTGAACCAATTGGCAAAAGGAAAAAAAATGAAACCTTTTAACTATAATGACAATGGTACCATGGCTACCATAGGGAGAAATCATGCAGTAGTGGATCTGCCAAACTTTAAAATTAGCGGTATTCTTGGATGGTATATTTGGATGTTTGTCCATCTCATGCTATTGGTGGATTTTAGAAATAGAATGGTTGTTTTTATGAACTGGACCTGGAGCTACCTCAACTATGATAAGGGTACAAGAGTTATTATTAGGAAGTTCTCCAAACAGAAATAGGGAAGTTGGAAAAATCAATAATTTCAAATACTCATATTATTTTCAAAAAGCCATTTTAGGCCAATTGAATAATAATCGACCTATATCAACAAATCACAAATGTCAATAAAGGGCAACTTTGTTTAAACGAACTTGATTGCTTATTTTAATCGTCACTATTTATGGACTTATCAATTACAGCGCTTAAAGAAAAGTATGCAAAAACGAGGCAAAGAACTCTGGATCTTTGCGCTGAACTCCAGCCAGAAGATTTTAACCTTCAAGGGGCTGATTTCACCAGTCCTCCTAAATGGCACTTGGCGCATACCACCTGGTTCTTTGAAGAAATGATCCTTAAGGCTTTTGCAAAGAAATATGATGTCTTTGATCAGGATTATGCGTTTTTGTTCAATAGTTATTATAACACCCTTGGTGAAAGAGTATTAAGGAAAGACCGAGGTTTATTGAGCCGACCCTATATCCAGAATGTATTTACTTACCGTAATTATGTAGATAAGCACTTGAAAAACCTACTAGAAAAGAGGGATGATCAAGGGCTGGTGGATCTTGTAATTCTTGGTATTCAACATGAAGAGCAACATCAAGAACTACTGCAGAGTGATATCAAATATTCGCTTTCCTTAAACCCGATGAATCACAGAGTACATGGGCATGAAGTCCAAAAAACTTTAACACTCAAGGAAAGTGGTTGGGAAAAAATGGAGTCCGGCATATATGAAATCGGGCATCAAGGTAATGGATTCTGTTTTGACAATGAATTAAACAGTCACAAGGTTTACCTGGAATCCTACGAGATCTCAACATCATTAATAAGTAATGAAGAATATATAGAATTCATAGAAGCGGGTGGCTATACTAATTTTAATTACTGGCTGGATGATGCCTGGGCATGGTTAAAAAGTGAACATATTCAAGCACCTCTGTATTGGCGTAAAAAAAATGGACAATGGGTACATTTTACTTTGAATGGATTGGCAAAAATCAATAAGGATGATATTCTCAGCCATATCTCCTACTATGAGGCCATGGCCTTTGCTACATGGAAAGGATGCCGACTCCCAACTGAATTTGAATGGGAAGCTGCAGCGGATAAAATACCTTGGGGAAGCAGATGGGAATGGACCAATTCGGCGTACTTACCCTATCCCGGATTTTCCGTAGCGGAAGGAGCTGTTGGAGAATACAATGGCAAATTTATGGCGAATCAAATGGTCCTTAGAGGTGGGTCTGAAGCAACTACACCAGGACACAGTCGTAAAACCTACAGAAATTTTTTCCCACCTAACCTGCAATGGCAATTTACGGGTATAAGACTAGCTAAATAATGACAGAACAGTTTAAAAAAGATGTGGCAAAAGGGTTGGCGCAAAAACCTAAAAGCCTTCCGTCCAAGTACTTTTATGACAAGACGGGTGATGCCTTGTTTGTGAAGATCATGAACATGCCGGAATACTACCTAACCAAAGCCGAATTTGAGATTTTTAAGTACAAAAGTCAGGAGATGCTATTGTCAATGGGCTTAAATCCTGACTCATTTTTTGAATTGATCGAGCTCGGGGCTGGCGATGGCACTAAGACCAAGGAGCTGCTCCGTGTTCTTCTCGATGGTGAATTTGATTTTGAATACTTGCCAATTGATATTTCATCTTCTTCACTTGATCATCTGGAGTCAAGTTTGAGCCAGAAATTTCCTGCGCTCAAGGTGAAAAAAAAACATGGTGATTATTTTAATGTTTTGGAAACTTTAAAAGAGAACCATCATCCAAAAGTAATTCTGTTTCTAGGTTCAAACATTGGCAACCTTAGTGATGAAATGTCAACGAATTTTATTTATCAGATAGGGTCTAACCTTACACCAGGAGATAAATTGATCCTCGGGGTGGATCTCATTAAATCGGAAAAGCTTGTAATTCCTGCTTACGATGACCCTCAGGGCGTTACCAGAGATTTCAATTTAAATCTATTATCCAGGATGAATAATGAATTAGGGGGAGATTTCGACCTGTCCACCTTTGAGCATGCAGCAGAATACACCTCAGATGAAGGTATCGCGAGAAGTTTCCTCATCAGTCGTATAGCACAGGAAATTCCCATAGCAAGTATTGGTACATCTTACAAATTTGAAAAGGGAGAAAGAATACAAACTGAAATATCCAGAAAATACAACGATGAAATTCTTGAAAAGATCCTTGAAAAAACAGATTTTAAGATAGTTAGCAAGCTCACTGACAGCCGTGAATATTTTGCCGATTATATTTTGCATCGATTTTAATTAAAGTACACATACACTATTTGTCTATGGTCATCAACATGGTTTAAAATATCTTATAAGTTCCTTTAAATCCTATACAATTCTTGGGTAACAAAAATGATTATTGTCTATATTTGGTCTAATCAATCCAAAGGGTTCAATCTATGACCGAAAAATCTAAAATGTTATCAGGAGAATTGTACAATCCAAATGATCCGGTTTTGGTAGCTGAAAGACATCGCGCACGTCTTCTTTTTCAAAAGATCAACCAACTCAATGACGACAGTAAAAAGGAAAGAAAGAAATTACTTTATGAGTTACTTGAGCATGCCGGTAAAGGTCTGTGGGTAGAACCTCCTTTTTACTGTGACTATGGATACAACATCCATACTGGCAAAAATGTTTTCTTTAACTTTAACTGTGTTGTTCTCGATGTGATGAAGGTGGAGATCGGCGATCATGTGCTCGTTGGTCCTGACGTTCAAATTTACACGGCTACGCACCCATTGGATGCCAAAACAAGAAACTCCTGGCTTGAATATGCAAAACCCGTTACCATTGGGAATGATGTTTGGATTGGTGGAGGTGCTATCATTTATCCGGGAGTGAACATAGGGAATGGAGTCGTAATTGCAGCAGGTGCAGTAGTTACCAAATCAGTTCCTGATGATGTTGTTGTTGGAGGTAATCCTGCAAAGATCTTAAAGGAAATAGACAATTCTTAAAATTAAATTTATTAACCTTAGCATTTCATTTATAAGCTAAAATGATTAAACATTCTTGTGAAGACTGATAACATAACAAACCAAATCATACGGTTCAGATGGCTGATCATCATTGCTGTGATCCTGGGTACTGCTTTTTTTGGATTCCAAACCACTAAGCTCACCATAGATGCTGATGTTTTGAGTTCCTTACCCGATGATGACAAACATGCCCTCATGCTGAAAAAGATCGGTCAGAATTTTGGAGGAAACAGAATGGGGATCGTCATATTGGAAACAGATAATATTTATCAGACCTCAGTTATTGAGCATATTCGAACCATAACTGATACTGTAGGCAAAATAAAGGGCATATCTTCTGTGTCAAGTATAAGCAATATCATCAATATCAAAGGCAGTGAATTCGGTATAGAAATAGGCAGACTGGTTGATGAATATGACCTACCCCAAACCAAAGAGGATTTTGATGCACTTCGCAGCAATATAGCGGCCAATGAAATGTATAAAGGGTCTATCGTTTCAGAAGATGAAACCTCCTGCTTGGTGGTTTTTACATTAGATGATAGCGCCAATGTAAATGAGGTGGCCAGAACAGTGCTGAATAAAACCCAGGCATTGCAACTTCCTGAAAAGCTCTATTATATTGGGTCACCCATGCTCATTACCTACATTGCTGAACTTATGAAGAATGATCTGGTCATGTTGCTGCCCATTGCCTTTCTTCTGATCGCTTTTATACTTTTTATAAGTTTCAGATCGATCAAAGGTGTTGTACTCCCGCTGCTTTCAGCTGTTATTGCCATAGTCTGGTCCTTGGGTACCATGTCTCTATTAGGATATTCCATGTCGATGATCTCAAATAATATTCCAATCATTTTACTTGCCATTGGAAGTGCATATACCATTCACGTGGTCAACAGGGTAAATCAAATAGGGAAATCAAAAGATACTGATGTGATCAGGTCAGCTTTGAACTATGTCATGATTCCTGTAATCCTTGCCGCCATTACAACGGTCATTGGTTTTATATCCTTTGTATTTGGAGCCTATCTCGACATGATTGTTGATTTTGGTATTTTCACCGCGTTGGGCACTTTCGTTGCCTGCCTGATGGCCATCTTTTTTGTTCCGGCCATCCTGGCCACGCTTCCACAATCATCAAGAAAACCCCAGGTTCAAAAAGAAGGAAATGAGTTTATAGAAAAAAAGATATTGCTTCCTCTAAAAAATATCTTGTTTAAACGCCCTAAAACGATTCTTTCGATATGGTTAGTTGCAATTGCTGTGAGCCTAACAGGAATCATGTCTATTGAACGAAGTGTTGACATTCAGGAATATTTCAAAAAAGGAAATCCAACACGGGAAGCCGAGAGAATCATGGTAGAAAAATTTGGAGGAACCAAACCTGTATTTGTTCACTTTAAAGGA
>CBDULU010000042.1:0-9970 GCA_965368155.1 uncultured Flavobacteriaceae bacterium | reverse complement strand
GTGTCCTCCATATCATTCCTGTGATGAAGGTATCGTTCTTTTTCGTTTCTAGGACTTAGAAACTGATTGGGATCTCTGAAAATTCCCTGACATTTCGGGCATATTAGAAAGTGATGTTTTGAATCTTTAAAGAAAGTATCTGCCGGAGTAGAGCAAAGAGGACAATGATATTTCATAAACGGTTCATTGAAATTTTTTAGTTGTTTTTGTGAGACAGCCATTTGGATAAAGCTTCGATCAATTCCTGTTTGTTCTCAATATGACTCATATGACCGTCTTCAAAAACTGTTGCTTGCACATGCCCATGTTTAGCTTGCTCGACGAGGCTATTGAAATCAAGGGCAGGATCTTTTTTTCCGATGATCATCAGTACGGGAAAATCATGCTGCTCAAGTAAGTGGGTTCGATCTGCTCTTATTTTCATCCCGTCAAGGGAAGCAATGATTCCCTGTTGGCTCATACTTAACGCCTCTTTCGTTATTTGCTCAATTTCATCTAGAAAGATTGATTGGTTTTCTTCAGAGAACAAGCCCGGGATCGCAATTCTGATAAAAGTTTTGTGATTCTGTTTTACCGCAGCGATGCCTCGGTCTCTATTTATTTTTTTTTCAGCGTTATCTGCCCTTGCCGTTGAATTCATAAGGCACAAGCCTGTAACAGCGTCTCGATAAAGATCTGCAAATGCAAGAGCGATATAACCTCCCATGCTATGTCCGATCAAAGTGCATTTGCTGATGGATAACTTATCGAGCAGGAACTTTAGCATTTTTGCCTGATCCTCCATAGTATGGATATAACCAAGATTTTCTGTTTTTCCATGGCCGAGCAGGTCGATACAAATCACCCTGTGTGTTTTTTCGAATGTGGCGGCTACATCTTTCCACATACCTTTTTCTTCAAGAAAGCCATGTAAAAAAACAAGTGGTTCTCCGCTTCCTTGATCACTGTAATGAAGATTCAGATGCTTATAGGTTATATCTGACATGTTAGAATTATTGATAAGCTAATTTACAGTATATTTATCGAAATGCTTATCTATGAACAGAACTAGAGAGACCTTTGTACTGGGCTTCGCCACTTTTGCCTCATTTTTTGGAGCAGGGAATTTGATACTTCCTCCTATGATCGGATTTAATGCCGGTCCTGATTGGGGTTTGGTAGCCATTGGCTTTTTAAGTTCAACAACAGTTCTTCCCCTACTTGCACTTTTAGGTTTTGCGCGTTTACAAGGATCTTTAATGGATTTTAGTCAAAAAGTATCTTCAAAATTCAGTCTCATTTTCAGTATATGTATATACGGCATTGCCGTTGTATTGGCCTGCCCCAGGACAGCTGCAGTGACCCATGAAATGGCAGTTCAGCCCTATTTTGAAACAGATTCTTTGCTCACAAGTAGTATCTATTTTTCTCTGGTATTTGTATTTGTGATCAACAGGGGTAAAGTAATGGAGATTTTGGGGAAATATTTGTCCCCAATAATTGGGATCATTATCTTGACCATCATCGGAATTGGTTTTTTTGCCCCATCGGAAATAATGCTTGAAGGGCAGTATAACAGCCCTTATATTAGTGGCTTTCTGGAAGGATACCAAACCTATGATGCGCTGGCAGGCATGATTATGGGTGGTGTGATGGTCGTTACAATAAAGAATTCAAAAAACTATGTCTCTGTCGATGATAAAAAAATGATGATCGCAAGATCTTCCCTTATTGCTATGATGGGACTACTTGTCATTTATGTCGGAATGATCTTTTTAGGAGCCAAATATAATGGCGTATTCGATGCTTCACTGAGCCGACCGCAATTGCTTATTGCATTAACCACCAAAACTTTAGGAAGATTTGGAACTGCGTTTCTCTCTGTTTTAGTCGCCTTGGCCTGCTTTACAACTGCGATCAGTATCATTGTTGGAACAGCCGATTTTTTTAAAGACCTTTTCAATAACTCCAAAAAAGCTTATATCATCACAGCTGCTATCTCATCTCTTATTGGAATTATAATGGGTCAGTTTGAGGTTAAATTCATTATTGACCTGGCTGTATATGCCCTGATGTTTCTTTATCCCATATCAATTGTTCTGATATTACTGAACCTTCTTCCTGAAAAATATGCGAGTCATACAGTATTCAGAACAGTGGTTGGCATCGCCTTTGTATTCAGCATTCCCGATTTTTTGAAATTTCTGATCCCAGCAGAAAATCTTGAGCTTGTCTACAAAATGATTCCCTTCTCAAGAGAAGGAATGGGTTGGGTGCTGCCATCATTGATCGGATTTGTTATCATGAATGCAGTCGGTCGGAAACAAGCCCCAAAAGATATTTAATTCACATTATTAGAAGGTCTGTAAACGCTTAACGAGCCATCCATTTTTCAATATCATCTATTTCAATAGGGATATTTTTCATTAAATTGATGGGTTCCCCTGATTCCTGAATCACATAGTCATCTTCAAGTCTTATGCCCAGATTTTCCTCTGGAATATAAATACCGGGCTCAACGGTAAATACCATGTTGGCAACCATTGGTTCAGTGAGAATTCCATAGTCATGCGTATCAAGTCCCATATGGTGAGATGTGCCATGCATAAAGTATTTTTTATAAGCAGGCCAGCTAGGATCCTCTTTGTCAACATCTTCTTTGGAAATAAGGCCCAGACCTAATAATTCTGTAGTCATCAATTTGCCAACTTCAACATGGTAATCTGCCCAGATGGTCCCGGGCACAAGCAGTTTAGCAGCAGCATTCTTGACCCTGAGAACGGCACTATATACTTCTTTCTGTCTTTTTGAAAATTTCCCTGAAACAGGTACACATCTGGTCATATCGCTGGCATAATTAGCGTATTCGGCACCCACATCCATCAAAACAACATCTCCCTCGTTACAAGGTTGATTGTTTTCGATATAATGCAATACACAGGCATTGTAGCCAGAACCAATAATCGGAGTATAAGCAAAGCCAGCGGATCTGTTTCTGATAAATTCATGGATAAACTCTGCCTCTACCTCATATTCCATGACCTCAGGTTTCATAAAACCTAAAACCCTTTTAAAACCCTTTTCTGTAATATCGCAGGCCTTCTGTATCATTTCGATTTCCTGAGGTTCTTTAACAGATCTTAATCTTTGTATGATGGGTTGGCACCTTTTGTAACTATGTGCCGGATATTTCTCTTTCAGTCCTTTGATAAATCTCGCATCTCTGGTTTCAGTTTCCACATTGGCTCGATAATGTTCATTGGTATTTATATAAACTGTTTCAGCCTGGGTCATCAACTCAAACAACACTTTGTCCATATCCTGTAACCAATAAATCGTTGAAATTCCAGATGTTTCAAGCGCTTTTTCCTTATCTAGTTTTTCACCTTCCCAAACTGCAATATGTTCATTCGTTTCTTTTAAAAACAATATTTCACGATTCTCTTTTTTAGGGCAATCAGGAAAGATCACCAAAACACTCTCTTCCTGATCAACGCCTGACAAGTAAAAAATATCTCTATGCTGAGCAAATGGGAGTGTGCTGTCGGCGCTTATTGGATAAACGTCATTTGAATTGAATATGGCCATTGAATTTGGAGCCATCTTGCTTGCAAATTTTGCTCTGTTCTTTATAAAAAGTTGTCTGTCAATTGGAAGATATTTCATACCTGTTGTAATTTATTCTTAGTTTATCAAAATTAGGAATTTTGATCAGACTTTAGGGCTAAAAAAGAAAAATTGAGACATCATTCTTTAGTATCTTTAAATAATGAACAAATTGAGTTTAATAAGTGTTTTGTGTTTTTTTCTTAGCTTTCATTTGGCAGGTCAAACCAAAGATAGCGGCTTTTCTACATTGAGCAGTCCGGAAAAGTGGTGGGTGGTTTGGCACCCTTTTAAAGCAAAAAAAGCCTTGGAAGTATCTCTTAGAGCTCTTGAAGTCACAGATTCAATCAAAAAAACAGGTTCCATAGGAGTTGATATGAATGGAGGTAGGCTAGATGCTTTTAAGCATACCTTTTGGTTGGCAAGTATGAGTCATCATATAGGCCAGAAGGCTTCTCTAAAACTTGGTAAAGCCCATGAAAACGGGAATTACAGATCTTTTCTCCAAGGCCGCCCGGAAGACGGAGTTTTACCTGACAAAATTTCTTCAGATATGGATTTGTTCAATAACGAGGCCGGAGCACAAATAGCGAATGATCATCCAAAAGCTTCAGAAGCTGAACTCATACTGATCACCAAAAAGAAACTTCAGCAGGGAGATCTAAAAACCATCAAAAAAGATCAAAATGTTTTTCTGACCTGCGAGGGAGTTCCTATTCCGGAGGCATCTTTAATTGGCAAATGGGAAAATGACAAATGCCTGATTCCCTCAAATGACCTTTAAACCAATATATTTATTCTAAAATTTTATACTCCTTGAATAAACTCAAATTCGTCTGTTCTACCTTCTGTCTGTATGCTGACCAGTCTTTTGCATAAAAATCATTGATGCTCTTAATAACCGGATCCAATTTAGTGTTGGCGTTTTCGATCAATTGCATTTCTGTTTTACCCGGCATGCTTTTTAAGGATCTTACATAACCATTAGCAGTATACAGGTAAGAAATATTTGACGGAGTTTCACTTGATGTAATTCCCTGACGTTTGTCTTCTTTTCCCATGACTTGGTCAATAAGTGAATCTATCGTTTTATCAATGCTATCACTTAACTTGATTAGGTCTTTATGTAATTCCTTATCGATTTCTTTAGCTTGTTTTTTTATACCTGCCACAGTAGTTTTCGATGCTTTTAACTGTTCCATTGATCTGTACACAAGGTCTTTCTTTTGCTCGATATTCTTTAATAATCTGCGTTTTTCAATTAAAGCATCCTGAGATATATCAATTCTTGGATCGAACGCAACTTTAATTTGTGTCGAATCTTTCTGATCCTGAAAATGCATTACCAGTTTATAATCACCAGGTAAAACCGTTACTCCGGACGGTTCTCTATTTGTTTTTACAGGTTTTCTTGAGGGTGAATAAGTGCCTTTTTCATTTAAACGCCAATACGTCCTGTGAAGACCATTTTCTTTTGGACTCTTAAATTTAAGGGTCCTGATCAGGGCATTTTCTTTGTTATAAATTTTTAAAACTATGGTGTCTTTTGCCTTATCTTTCTTTCCCTTTTTTGGGACATCTTTTGATGTTTCTTTTGCTGCGTCTTTTGGCACTTCTTTTTTGTTGATCACATAACTGATCATGGCACCTCTTTTGCGATTTTCTCCATTAAAGATGGCATTTCCACCAAATCTGGTACCTGAAGCTTGCTGATATTCAGAAATATAAGCCGTTGGAGGTTCAAATAATTTTACACCATGATCGAGTAAATCTGCTCCCTTCTCACTCATTTCCCTTAAAGGTCTTATATCATCCAATACATAGAAAGATCTTCCAAAGGTTGCGATAGCAAGGTCATGCTCTCTAGGATGAATGACCATATCCATAGTGGGAACACTTGGATAATTTTCGGTCCATTTTGTCCATGATTTTCCTTCGTTTAAACTCACATATAGTCCATTTTCGGTCCCAAGAAAGATCAGGTTTTTATTGATTGGATCCTGAACCAAGGAAAGACTGTAACCGAAAGTCTCAGGTTTTCCGTTTAATAAATTTTCCCAAGTTTTACCGTAATTTCTCGTTCTAAGTAAATACGGTTTAAAATCAAAGTTTCGGTAATTGTTGATCACGGCATAGGCTTCTCCCTTTGTAAAAGAGGAAGGCTTAATTTGAGCGACCCATCCATCTTTAGGCACTCCGCTTAGGTTAGGACTTACGTCAGACCAGTTTTGACCTCCGTCGCGACTTAATTGAATACGACCGTCATCCGTTCCAACCCAAAGTTCATTCTTTTCTAAACTGCTAGGGCTGATTGCCAGAATCGTACAATAATTTTCTGCACCTGTGGCATCCATAGTCAAACCACCACTTTCATATTGCTTTTGCTTTTCGGGGTCATTGCTGGTAAGGTCAGGAGAAATGATTTCCCATTCATGTCCCTGATCAACAGATTTATGAACGAATTGGCTGCCAAAATAAATGGTATGTTCGTCATGCGGATCAATGGCCAAAGCAGAATTCCAATTAAACCTGAGCTTTACATCAGGATCGGGATGTGTAGGTCTGATTAATTTTGAAGCGCCTGTTTCACGGTCGTATCGACCTACATAACCTTCTTGAGACATACCATAGCCATAGCGACTATCTTTTGGGTCCGGGATTACGTCAAAACCATCACCAAACATGAGTTCCTGCCAGTACGAATTTCTAATTCCCTGAGCTTTGAACACATATGCCGGTCCAACCCAAGATCCATTATCCTGCATGCCGCCGTAAAGATTATATGGAAATTCCTTGTCAACATTAATGTGGTAAAATTGACCCACAGGCAAGTTTTCAACAAACCTCCAGGTTTTACCTTTGTCTTTGGTAATATTTAATCCTCCGTCATTTCCATCTATCATAAATGAAGGGTTTTCGGGATGAATCCACCAGGCATGATGATCAGGATGTACGCCTACACTTGTATTATAAGCAGGCATCAGTTGGTTAAAGCTTTTTCCGCCATCTATACTGAAATTAATATAAGTAAACACAGTGTATACACGATGTTCATTTTTGGGGTCAACATGTAAGTCAGAGTAATAGAAAGGGCGGTTGCCGATTCCCGAAGTTCCTCGACCTGAAGAATTACTATTGATCAATTTCCATTTAAAACCACCATCATCTGATCTATACAGTCCATTTTTTTTAGCCTCTATAAGTGCATAAACCACCTTCGGATTACTTTTTGAAATAGCCAGACCAATTCGACCAAGATCTCCCTCGGGCAATCCGTCATCTTTGGTTTTTCGAGCCCAGGTTTCACCGCCATCAAAGGTGATATAAAGGCCAGAGCCTTTTCCTCCTGAATTAAAAGTGTAGGGTTTTCTTCTGTGTTCCCACATGGCCGCAATAAGTTTGTTTGGATTGTTAGCATCCACAACCAAATCAGCTGCACCGGTCTTATTGTTGACAAATAAAACATTTTTCCAAGTTTTCCCTCCATCAGTGGTTTTAAATACACCTCTTTCAGGGTGTTCCCCCCAAGGTGAGCCGATGGCCGCAACGTATACTATATTTGGATTATCGCGATCAATGATGATCCGATGAATGTTCCTGGTTTTTTCCAATCCCATCAATGTCCAGTTTTCTCCTCCGTCAAGACTTTTATAGATGCCGTAACCACCATTGAGACTATTTCTTGGATTTCCTTCCCCTGGTCCTACCCAGATGACATCCGGATTACTTTGTTGAATGCTAATGGCGCCTACAGATTGTAAATTTTCTTTATCAAAAACCGGTTTCCAGGAGATTCCCTGGCTTTCAGATTTCCAAACCCCACCAGAAGCTGCTCCTGCATAAATAACATTTGGGTTGTCATTGACCACGTCGATCGCTGTAATCCTTCCGCTCATTCCGGCAGGACCAATTGCTCGAGGTTCCATTCCTTTTAATTTTTCGATATCTAATTGCTGGGCCTGTCCTAATAATGAAGTTAAAAGGAGTATAAGTAATAATTTTTTCATGTAAGAATTGTTATAGTCTTTAAGATAGCATTGCTGCTTTTTTGGTATATTGCAAATCAAACTTACAAAGAACTTTTTGATTAGAATGCATCCCAAATTAATTAAATATTCAGGCCTGTTTTTATTGCTGATTATGGCAGGAAGCTTTCAATTGAAGGCGCAGGATTATTTGCCTGAAAAACCGAAAAAACAAACCTCTGTTTATGATCGGGCTGAGTTTATGAGCCCTGATGAATCGAAAAGGCTGGAACAAAAGCTGATCAATTACAGCGATACCACCTCTACTCAAATCGTAGTCATCACCGTTAATAGTTTAGAAGGAAATGATATCGCCATGTATGCCACAGAACTGGCGCATAAATGGGGGATAGGCCAGAAAGATAAAGACAATGGGATACTACTTTTGGTCTCAAAGGAGGAACGGCGCATTACGATTAGAAACGGATATGGGGTGGAATACTTGCTGACAGATGCTTTGTCTAAAAGAATTATAGAAAATATTATTACTCCGGCATTTAAACAAGGAAACTATTACCAGGGACTTGATCAGGGAACCGATGCCATCATACAGATCATGAGTGGAGAATACCAAGGGGAGCGAAGTTCTGAGGGCCCAAAGGGTAAATTTCCTGCATTTCTTATTGTGATTGTTTTTATTGTGATCATGATGATACTTTCCCGAAGAAACAGAGGAGGAGGAAAAAACGGAGGCCGCAGGGCCGGAGGATTCTCCTTATTGGATGCCATAATTTTAAGTAATGCGGGCCGAGGAGGCTTTGGCAGCCGAGGAGGCTTCGGCGGTGGAAGTTCTGGTGGCGGATTTGGCGGCGGCGGCTTCGGCGGTGGCTTTGGCGGCGGCGGATTTGGTGGCGGTGGAGCTAGTGGAGGCTGGTAATCCTCTATTTTTTTCTAAAATATATAACTATAGGAACACCCTTAAAATCGTAAATCTCTCTCATTTTATTTTCAATAAAACGTTTATAAGGATCTTTTACATATTGGGGTAAATTGGCAAAAAATACAAATTGCGGAGTTGGAGAGGGCAATTGCATGCAATATTTGATCTTGATATATTTTCCTTTATAAGCCGGTGGTGGATTGAGCTTGATGATATCCAGCATGGTTTCATTAAGTTTACTGGTTGCAATTTTTTGCTTCCGGTTTTCAAATACTTCCACAGCTGTTTCAATAGCTTTAAAAATACGCTGCTTTGTCAAGGCAGAAATGAAGACAATAGGTACGTCAGTAAAAGGGGCTGTCTCTCTTCTGATCATGGCCTCAAATTCTTTGGTGGTATGGGTATCTTTTTCTACCAGATCCCACTTGTTCACCAAAATCACGATACCTTTTTTATTCTTTTCAGCCAACCAGAAAATATTCTGGTCCTGACCTTCAAAACCTCTGGTCGCATCTATAATTAAAATACAAACATCACTGTATTCAATGGCCCTGACAGATCTCATTACTGAGTAAAATTCCAGGTCATCTTTTACTTTTGATTTTTTTCTGATGCCGGCCGTATCAACAAGATTGAAATCAAAGCCAAAACGGTTGTATTTTGTATCGTTAGAATCTCTGGTTGTTCCTGCAATATCAGTTACGATATATCTATTTTCACCAATCAAAGCATTGATAAAAGATGATTTTCCTGCATTCGGTCTTCCTACCACGGCAAATCTTGGCAGCTCATCTTCTTCTTTTTCTTCCTTTTCAGGAAGCGCTTCCACTATGGCATCCAATAATTCTCCCGTACCACTTCCGTTGGTACTTGCAATGGTATAATAGTCGCCTAAACCAAGAGCGTAAAATTCAACAGCATCTGCAGCACGCTTAGAATTATCGACTTTATTAACGGCCAAAAAAATCGGCTTTTTCGCTTGTCTCAGTAAATGGGCAACTTCTTCATCCATCCCTGTTATACCGCTTTCCACATCTACCATAAAAATAATGGCATCAGCTTCGTCAATAGCCAATTCAACTTGTTTGTCAATTTCAGCTTCAAAAATGTCGTCACTTCCCACAACATATCCTCCGGTATCAATGATAGAGAATTCTCTTCCGTTCCAGTCAGTCTTTCCGTAATTTCTATCTCTGGTAACACCACTAACAGCATCAATGATGGCCTCTCTTCTTTGAATCAAACGGTTGAAAAGTGTTGATTTTCCAACATTTGGTCTTCCTACGATAGCAACTATGTTTCCCATGTTTCTTTTCTATAAAATCGCTGCAAAGATAGGCTTATAAAGTCGAAATGGAAAGGGCTTATTGCGGATAAGAAAAAAAGTCTATATTTAGGTGTGAGAAGTGAGATGTGAGAAGCCTGCCTGCCGGAGGTAGGTGAGATGTGAGAAGCAATTTTTTTATCCACTCATTAGCTT
>CBDULU010000041.1:0-9982 GCA_965368155.1 uncultured Flavobacteriaceae bacterium | reverse complement strand
TAAAAGGCTTGATTCTTTTCCCGAAGTTGATTTTTCCATTTCAGTAGGAGATATTCAAAAATTAAAGAAGGATAAAAAAAATCAAAAATTCTATGTTGAGCCAATTTATGAAAGGGAGCCAACAACCGATAAAGAAGTTCTTGATATTCGTGATGAGTTGTTTGATAACCTACCGTTTTTTGACAATATACTTTTTAACAAAGAAACAGGAACAGTTCAAACTGCTATTTATCTGGATAAAGCCATTGTCAATACCAAAAAGAGAGAGCGCTTTGTTTTTGAAGTATTAAACCCAGCAGTAGAAGCATTTGAAAAAGAAACAGGTTTGGATGTAAGGGTATCCGGTATGCCTTTTATACGGACTATGAATGCTCAAAACATCATTGATGAGATTGGATTATTTGTCGGTCTTGCGCTGTTTATTACATCACTCATCTTCTGGTTATTCTTCAGGTCTTACAGGGCCACAATTATTACGATGACCGTGGTAAGTATCGGGGTGGTTTGGGCCTTAGGATTTATTGGTTGGTTCGAATATGAGATATCAGTGTTAATGGCATTGATCCCTCCCTTGATCATTGTAATTGGAGTTCCAAACGCCATTTTCCTGATCAATAAATACCAGCAGGAAGTTAAAAAGCATGGTAATCAGGCCAAATCTCTTCAACGAGTGATCTCTAAGATTGGAAATGCTACTTTGATGACCAATATCACCACTGCATCAGGGTTTGCCACCTTTATCTTTACCAATAGCCAGTTGCTTAATGAATTTGGTATCATCGCCTCTATCAATATCCTGGCAATTTTTATCCTATCCTTACTCATCATTCCTATCATTTACAGCTTTATGCATAAGCCCAAGGACAAACACCTTGAGCACTTGGAAAGAAAATGGATAGATGCCATTGTCAACTGGATGGAAGATACCGTTAGACATCATAGAATAGGCATTTATATATCAACAGTCTGTATTATCGTAGTAAGCATCATAGGTGTTTATATGATACGGGTTTCAGGGAGTCTGATAGAAGACATGCCAAAAGGGAAACAATTTTACAAGGATATTGTCTTTTTTGAGCAGGAATTTGGAGGCATCATGCCGCTGGAGATTTTGATTGACACCAAAAAGAAAAAAGGTGTGATGAATCTCGCTACTATGAAAAGAATGAATAAACTGGATGAAGAGATCAACGAGATCCCTGAATTATCGAAGTCTATTTCTGTACTCAACATGGTAAAATATTCCAAACAGGCCTTTTATAATGGTAACCCTAAATATTACCAGCTTCCAACCGAGCAGGAAAAAAACTTTATCCTGGCTTATACCAAAAATTCAGATGCGACCTCCAACCAGCTTAAGAATTTTGTGGACTCTACCGGTCAATATGCCAGAATTACGACTTTTATGAAGGATATTGGTACGGAAAAAATGGAGAACATTGAAAAACGTATTAAGGATAAGATCGATCAGGTTTTTCCGAGCGACAGATTTGAAGTTTCTCTTACCGGAAAGGCACTTGTTTTTCTAAAAGGTACCAACTATCTGGTTAAGAATCTGGTGATCTCTTTGTCTTTGGCCATCTTCTTAATTTCACTTTTTATGGCCTGGATGTTCAGATCCTATAAAATGATTCTTATCTCCTTGATTCCTAATATCCTGCCACTGTTGATCACAGCCGGTCTGATGGGATACCTGGGTGTTCCTATAAAACCTTCAACCGTGTTGGTATTCAGTATTGCTTTTGGGATTTCGGTGGATGATACAATTCATTTTTTAGCCAAATACAGACAGGAACTCATCGCTCATAAATGGAACGTTAGAAAATCTGTTTACGCGGCCTTGAGAGAAACAGGTGTAAGTATGTTTTACACTTCTATCGTCTTGTTTTTTGGATTCCTGGTCTTTACCGTTTCCAGTTTTGGTGGAACTATCGCTTTAGGAGGATTGGTTTCAGTGACCTTGCTCTTTGCCATGGTATCTAATTTATTATTATTACCCTCGTTATTATTGTCTTTGGAATCTAAAATAGCGAACAAAAAAACTTTAAAGAAACCTGCCATTTCGATCATTCCCAAGGAAGACGAATAAGGCTAGAATCAAAATATCAGATGAAAGGAATTATACTTGCCGGAGGAAGCGGCACAAGATTACACCCCCTTACCTTAGCTGTTAGTAAGCAGCTTATGCCGATTTATGACAAACCAATGATCTATTACCCTCTTTCGGTTTTGATGCTGGCAGGAATCAAGGAAATCCTGATCATTTCCACCCCTAACGACCTACCCTTATTCGAACGATTATTGGGCGATGGGAAAAACCTAGGTTGCAGATTTGAATATGCTGTGCAGGAGGTTCCAAATGGTCTGGCTCAGGCCTTCGTCATCGGCGAAGAATTTATTGGGGATGATGCTGTAGCACTTATCCTTGGTGATAACATATTTTACGGTACCGATCTCGAAAGACGATTATCAAATGCCATTGATCCTGACGGAGGAGTTGTATTCGCTTATCATGTTAAAGATCCGGAAAGATATGGGGTCGTAGAATTTGATAAGGCAAATAATGTCATATCCATTGAGGAAAAACCGGAAAACCCTAAATCTAATTATGCTGTTCCCGGGGTTTATTTTTATGATAACTCCGTGGTAGAGATTGCTAAAAATATTAAACCTTCCCCAAGAGGAGAATATGAAATCACCGATATCAATAAGTCTTATTTAGAACAGGGGAAATTAAGGGTGGCCCAATTGGGGCGTGGAACCGCCTGGCTTGATACAGGAACTTTTTCCTCACTCATTCAGGCGCAACAATTCGTTCAGGTCATTGAAGAAAGGCAGGGGTTAAAAATCGGTTGTATTGAAGAGATCGCTTACAGAAAAGGATTTATAGACGCCAATCAACTAAGAGAAGTGGCTGAACCCTTGCTGAAAAGTGGTTATGGTACCTATTTGCTGGAAATATTAAAATAATTAAACTTTCCCAATTTTAACGCTTTACGTATCTTTGCCATCAAAATTTTGAGGATGCAAAACTTAAGCGTAGCCGAATTATTAGAGGCCAATCATATATTACAGGAAATTCAAATCAAAGGATGGGTAAAAACATTCAGGAGCAATCGATTTATTGCTCTAAATGATGGTTCCACCATTAAAAACATTCAGTGTGTCATCGATTTTGAAAAAACACCGGAAGATGTTTTAAAACTGATCTCCACCGGAGCTGCTATTGACGTTAAAGGAGTTTTGGTAGAAAGCCAGGGAAAAGGCCAAACTGTTGAAATTCAAGTGTCTGAGATCATTATTCTTGGAGCTTCAAACCCTGAGGAATATCCCATACAGCCTAAAAAGCACAGTATGGAATTTTTACGTGAAAATGCCCACCTAAGAATCCGTACCAATACTTTTAGTGCGGTAATGCGTGTTAGATCTGTTTTGTCCTTTGCTATCCATCAGTATTTTATAGATAACGGGTTTTATTATTTCCACGCTCCAATTATCACAGGTTCAGATGCTGAAGGTGCTGGTGAAATGTTCAGTGTCTCTACTTTAGACAAAAAAAACCCGCCATTGACAGAAGATGGTGAAATTGATTTTAAAGAGGACTTTTTCGGAAAAGAAACCAACCTTACCGTATCAGGTCAGCTAGAGGCCGAAACATATGCTATGGCATTGGGGAAAGTATATACCTTCGGACCAACTTTCAGGGCCGAAAATTCCAATACTTCAAGACACCTCGCAGAATTCTGGATGGTTGAGCCAGAAGTAGCATTCAATGACCTGGATGCCAATATGGATCTTAGTGAAGATTTTATCAAATATATTTTAAGCTATATCCTTGAACATTGTCAGGATGATCTTGAATTTCTTGAAAAAAGGTTACTTGATGAAGAAAAGAGCAAGCCTGCTGTTGAAAGAAGCGACATGCCACTGCGTGAAAAATTGAAGTTCGTCATAGACAATAATTTCAAAAGGGTTAGTTATACTGAAGCCATTGATATTCTAAAAAATTCTAAGCCAAATAAGAAGAAAAAATTCAAATTTCCCATCAATGAATGGGGTGCAGATCTGCAAAGTGAACATGAACGTTTTCTGGTAGAAAAGCATTTTAAGTCACCCGTCATCCTTTTTGATTATCCTGCCAACATCAAAGCGTTCTATATGCGTTTAAACGACGATGGTAAAACGGTTAGGGCCATGGATGTATTATTTCCAGGTATTGGAGAAATCGTGGGAGGAAGCCAGCGGGAAGAAAGGCTTGACGTTTTAAAAGAAAAGATCCAGGCTCTTGGAATAGATGAAAAAGAGCTTTGGTGGTACCTTGATCTGCGAAAATTTGGTACAGCAGTTCATTCAGGTTTTGGAATGGGATTTGAAAGAATGGTACAGTTTTCAACGGGAATGGGAAATATTCGTGATGTCATACCTTTCCCCAGAACACCTCAAAGTGCTGAGTTTTAAACCTTAGTCATCATTACTGACCCACACCATTGAGAAGTTCTTTTTTTGTAACTTTAGCTTGAAGTAAAAATCCATATGTTAAAACAGAGTTTACAGCAAAAGCTACAACAAAAGTTATCTCCACAACAAATTCAGTTGATGAAGCTAATTCAATTGCCTACTCAGGCTTTTGAACAAAAGCTTTCTCAGGAGATTGAAGAAAACCCTGCTTTAGAAAGTGGAAAAGAATCCAATGACGAGTTTCAGGATTCCTCTGAGGATGATTATGATGACACAGGAACAGAGTCAATAGAAACGGATATCAACATAGATGATTACCTAAGTGATGACGAAATTCCCAGCTATAAGCTTCAATCCAATAATTATAGCAGTGATGATGAGGACAATCGTATCCCCTATTCAGGTGGAATTACCTTTAATCAACACCTAAGTAACCAACTGAACACCTTTAGTCTTGAACCGGAACAAGAATTGATTGCCGAATTTATGGTCGGCTGTATTGACGATAATGGCTATATAAGAAGAACTATTGAAGACATTATTGATGACCTTGCCTTTTCTGAAAATATATATACTACCGAAGCCGAAGTAGAGAAAATTCTTGATGTTATTCAGCAACTTGATCCTGCTGGAGTTGGTGCCAGAACTCTTAAGGAGTGTCTTACCATACAACTCAATCGAAAAGAAGAAACCAAGGAGCGATCCTTGGCAAAAGACATTCTAAATACTTCTTTTGATCAATTTGTTAAAAAGCATTATTCGAAACTTGCCCAAAAGTTTAATATTTCTATGGAAGAACTGAAGGGCGGCATTAAAGAAATTGAAAAATTAAATCCAAAGCCAGGAGGATCCTTTTCTGGAAATTTGACCATTATAGAACACATCGTTCCTGATTTTACGATCAGGATCAATGAAGGCAATCTTGAATTAAGTCTAAATGCCAGAAATGCCCCTGATCTGCATATTTCAAGGGAATATGATAATATGCTAAAAGGCTACTCAGAATCAAAGGATAAATCAAAATCTCAAAAGGATGCGGTGCTTTTTATAAAGCAAAAATTAGATGCAGCCAAATGGTTTATAGACGCTATCAAACAGCGACAGCAAACACTAATGATCACAATGAACGCCATTATGCACTATCAACAGGAATTCCTGTTGACTGGAGATGAGCGTAAATTAAGACCCATGGTCTTAAAAGATATTGCGGACCAGATCAACATGGATGTTTCGACAGTATCAAGAGTGGCCAATAGTAAATATGTAGATACACCATATGGAACCAAATTGGTAAAAGAATTTTTCTCAGAATCAATGAAAAATGATCAGGGTGAAGACATCTCAACAAGAGAAATCAAAAAAATTCTGCAAACAGAGATTGATAAAGAAGATAAAGTTAAACCGCTTACGGATGAGAAATTGTCGAGTTTATTAAAAGAGAGTGGCTATCTTATTGCCAGGAGGACCGTTGCCAAATATCGCGAGCAATTAGATATTCCCGTAGCGAGGTTAAGAAAAAAGATTCTCTGATACATGTTTATATATAAATTCATTTCTTATGTATTGCACCCACTGCTCTTTTCATTTATGGGCAGTTTTCTTTACTTATATTTAACTCCTAAACACATTTTAAAACAGCAGGAATATATCATCTTATTAATCGTTTTTGTCAGCACTTATATTGTTCCAATATTGCTGCTGGCCTTGTTAAAAAGAATCCATCTCATCAAAGACTATCACCTTAGAAGTATTGATGAGCGTAAATTCCCAATTCTATTTTTTATTATGTTGTCGTTTTTGATCGGAAGGGCCATGCTGGGTATACAAATTGCAGATTTACTTGCCTTTTCATTTTTCGGTGTTGCCTTTGCCTTGAGTTTTACCTATTTGCTTTTCAATATCAAGATCAAAACAAGTTTACACACACTGGGTATTGGAGGTATCATAGGATTTGTTATGGTGATGAGTTACGAATATCAGCTAAATTTCAATTCTCTGATTGCCGGTTTATTTGTGATCGGCGGACTGATTGGGGTTTCAAGACTTGGCCTTAATGCCCATCGTCCAAAAGAAGTATATATTGGCTTTTTACTGGGTCTGATCTCTCAGTTTATAAGTTTTCAAATCTATCAGAATATATAAAAGATCAACCCCACTCTAAGGTCACTTATATTGATATTATAATCATTTTTCTGAGTTTCATTAAAAAGGTCATTCAGACCATAGTAGAGATGCAGATTCCATTTGTTATAACCTGCTGAAAAGGTTAACCCGTATAAAAAGTCGTTGACTTCAATGACGTCCTTAACATCAAAATCTGCCGATTTACCAAAACTCGTATTCTTGGCAAATGCATACGCAATTTTTATCCCTGGATAAAACCTCCAAAACTTATATTTAGAGGCAGTAGATCCTCTAAATCTTAATTCTATGGGTAATTCCACCGTGTGCATAATAATTTTGTTATTCACTGGATTGCTATCCTCATTCGGCACCGCCTCCTCCAATTTTACATTAAAATAATAATTGTTAAGGCCATAACCCAGACCAGCACCTAATCCTATATTACGTCTTTCGTTCAAAGGGAAGTCCTTTATAAAACCTCCTCCTAATCCAAACGAAAAACCCGACTGGGAAATTCTATCCGGCAGGTTCAGCATATGGATATAGGTCAAATTAAAATAAATCTGGTCTTCAAGGTATTTATCGTCAACAAAAGTGCTGTCATTTTGAGCCTGAAGAAAACCCGAAAAAAGGAAAAATAATACAGCGATCTTACGCATAGCACTTTTTTGAAAAACCAAAGGTAACTTTTTTAAAGAAGAATTCCCAAAACTGATTACAGGGCCAAGAGCTCACTTTCAGCGTCTAAAATTTGGACGATATCGCTATCAAACTCCTTCCTCTTGAAATTGATTGATTTCCAAATTTATACCCAACTTATCGGAAAGAATTTCTCTCAACTCTTCAGATGTTTCCGGATCTATCAAATTAAGCGCCTTAACATCACAGAGTTTTTCTATCAGTTCAGCTCCTGCATAGGTATTGGTCGCAATACCACTCACAATATCCGGCCTAAGCTTGAAACTCTTCATTACACCGTAAACCGCGTAGGGATCAGAGGCACATAAGACGGTGCATTTGACACAATCTTTAAGTTCTTCAAAGGCAATATCACCATTATAGGGTTCCAAAGGAGAAGCTCCCAGCTCAATTACGGCTACATCAGCCTTCGATTCTTGAATCCGGCTTAAAAGCTGAATTAGTTTTTTTCGAAATTTTTCTCTTGGATAAATCGTTGAAGGCAAACCAATATCGACAAAGTCAAAAATATAACTGGCACCAACATCTTTTAACGACAGAGTATCTCGGTACCTGCTAGCACCTGTTAATTTTCCTGCAACTATTTGTAAACCTGCTCTTTTCAATTGATTTACTATGATTCTAGCCACAGTGGTTTTACCAGCAGACATGGAAGTACCCACCAACAAGATCACAGGCAGGTTAAATTTTTTATAAGGAACCTGTGCTACAAAATCATCCATTTCACATACCTTTTCATCCCGTACAATATGACCTAAGTATACTATTTCAATCAAACTTGGAAGGCGTACAGATTTAGAAGTACACTTACCAATCAAACCTCCACCAGTCAGTAAATGCATAATTCCATCCTCTTCGACTTCGCGCCAAGAACCCGTAGCTTCCAAAGTCGCATAACGTTCTCCTAATGCGCCAACCACCAAATCTTCTTTCATAAAACTCCTCATTCTGCCATTGGTCAACTCAATTTTCATTTCATCATTACCTGGATTGGTGATTTTTCCTACGACGTAGTCACCGGTTTTCCATTTGATCTTTTCAAGTTTCTTAATTTCAAAAGGCCTCTTCTCTAAGTCACTGATCCTTAGCATTGATGAAAATATATATTTAGAATTCATGCTATTATTTTTTAAAATTTAACTTTCATTTAATCTTCAATATCCTCGGCCGATAAAAGCATCGCCAATAGGGTTGTTCTCTCAATAAATTTTTCTTTAAATATAAATTCATGCCTGGCATGGGCGCCGTCACCTACTGTACCTAGTCCATCAAGTGTGGCTGTGTACAAACTGGTAGTATTCCCGTCTGATCCACCTCCTGCAGTTACCTGCTCTAACTCCAGATGCATGCTTTGACCAATATGCTTTGCCAAGGTCCATAATCTTTGATTTCGCTCTGTTCTTTCCATTGGAGGCCTTCCAAATCCACCCTCAATAAGAAGAGACGTCCCTGCATGTTTTGGCTTTAAACTGAGAATTTTATTTTCAATAAAGGCAGCATCCTCCATATTATGAACCCTAACATCTACAACGGCCTGACTTTCTTCGGCAATCACATTCGCTGATGACCCTCCCTGTATCATCCCGACATTCACCGTGATACCTTTTTCAAAATCATTTAGACTAAAAAGCTGCTGAATGTGGTAGGATAGTTCGACTATAGCGCTAACCCCAAGTTCAGGATTCAAGCCTGCATGTGCAGGCTTACCCTTTACTTTGATCGTAAATTTACCAATACCTTTACGTGCTGTCTTTAATTTACCTTCGAAGCCCAGAGGCGGCTCAATAATAAATGCCCTTTTAGCGATTCTGGCGATTCTCTTGATTGCATTTGTCGATTCAAAACTGCCTATCTCCTCATCCGAATTAATAAGTATTACCGGGCTCAGCGGACATTCTAAATGCAGTTCCCTAAGGGCTTTTATAGCAAAGATCATTTGAGACAGACCGGCTTTCATATCAAATATACCAGGACCTGTTAACCTTTCTTCCGAATCTAAAATAGGCATGTTCTCCAAGGTATTTTTTTTCCAAACCGTATCACAGTGGCCTATCATTAACTGGATGGGCTGCCCTTTTTTACGTTCTTTGGGTCTGGCGTATAAAAACCCTCCTGTTTTTCTTCCAGGAATAATAAATGCATTGAAGTCAAGCGATTCAAAGGCATTTTTCATAATTTGTAGTATTTCAATCTGGGAGCTGGGGTCATGAGAAGGGCTCTCACTTGTCACAAGTTTCTTTAAAAAGATGATCATTTCTTCCTGATGATCTTTTAAGAACCTTTCAACATGTGTAGCTCTAGAAACTTTCATAACTAGCTATTTTTATACTGTCATCTTTGAAAATCTTTTGGATAAGGATAACTCAACGTTTCTTTGATTCTGGCAAATCTCCCTTGAGCGATATAAGCCAATAGTGGATGGTCATAAATTTGCTTTTGATGACCTTCATCCGAAACAATCTTATAATTTTTATGGACCATTGCTTGTTCTATCCTTCCGGTGATCAAACTGTAATCATCAAAACCGTCAATGATCTTATATAAACTGCAATCAAGCATCACATAGGAATCCTTAACAAAAATTGACGCTCCACTATTTAGCGTTATCGTTGGAATTTGATTCGTAATTTCTTTTGGGAAATCTTTGACCGCACATCTTGGCGTTGCCGCTAAAGAAGATAGTAGTATCTGATCAGGTTTT
>CBDULU010000040.1:0-10019 GCA_965368155.1 uncultured Flavobacteriaceae bacterium | reverse complement strand
GATCCAATACATCATTTCGTTCTGTAAGAACATATTCACTATTGAGGCAATGATGATTCCAATCAAAGCCATAAAAGCCATATTGCCTATGCTTGTCAGGTCTTTTTTGGTCGTATATCCATAAAAGCTTATGGCAGCAAATGTGCCGGCAGTGATATAAAAAGTCGTCGCAATTGAACTAGACGTATAGGCCATGAAAATGACCGACATGGTAAGACCGTTAAGCACAGAATAAAGCAAAAATGACCCAATTGCCATATTTCGACTCATACTGTTGATGGCCCGGCTCAAATACACAACCAAGCCTAATTCACCAATTATTAAGCCGAAAAATAGAATTCGAGACCCTATAATTGCATTGAATATTTGGGGTGTAGTTGCTGTATAATAGGCAACTATTCCTGTAATGAATAAGGCAAGTGCCATCCAATTGTATACCTTGGTTATGAAAACAGCCTGATAACTTTTGACATCTAACTGATTTTTAGTTTTTGTCGAAACTTGATTTTCCATGTTTGAAGTTAAATTTTTAAGAATTCAAAGATATTAAAACCCATTAGTAAAATTGCATAGTTTTTTATAATTTGCTCTGATGACCCAACCAACCTCAATCACCCGTTTTTCAGATGTAGTTCGCTTTATTTTTGTGTTTTTTTTATTCAATCTGGGGCAAGCGCAGATCAGAAATGCGCCACTTACGAAAATTGACGCAGAACGGGCGGAACAAAATTACCAGAAATACTGTACGCTTTGCCATGGAGCCGACAGAGAAGGTGGGGCCGCAGACTATGCGCCTTCTCTTAAGTCAAAGTCACTCATGTCAACTATGCCGCTTAATTTTCTGGCCAGTTCAATAGGTTTTGGAAGACCCAATACCGCTATGGCGCCCTATTTAGCTGACTCAGGAGGGCCTATGTCTATGAAAGATATATTTACATTGGCCATATGGCTTAAATATAAAGCTGGTCATGAAACCATTGAATTATCGATGGAACCCATTGAAGGAGACCTCAAAACGGGTGCTAGATTATTCGCCCAAAAATGCGCAGAATGTCATGGTGCCAAAGCAGAAGGTATTACTGCCCCTGCTCTTGCCAATCCTGCTTTTTTAGCCTTTGCCACTGATGCCTATATCAAATATGCCATAGAAAACGGAAGGGAAGAAACTGAAATGAAAGCCTTCAAAACTCAATTATCCCAACAACAAATCAACGATCTAACCGCTTATATAAGAAGTCTGACATCCGGATGGAGCCCTGAGCCCAAAGAATTATCGCCTTACCCTGAACCAAAGAATTATGTGACGAATCCTGGAGGAAAAAATCCTGCTTTTACCTTAAAACAAGAGAGGTACGTCCCTATGGAGCAGGTGGCAAAAGCGCTTAAAAATAAAAACAAACTGATCATTTTAGATACCCGAACCAGCTCAGAATGGCATAATGCCCATATTCCTGGTGCCATTCCAATACCTTATTATATTTCTGAAGATAAGGTTGCTGAGGGTTTACCTAATGATGACACCTGGATCATTGCCTATTGTTCCTGCCCTCATGCGGCATCCGACAAGGTCATTAACATGCTTAGAAAAAAGGGCTATAAAAATACCGCTGTTATCGATGAAGGGTTTTTTAACTGGATCAATGCCGGTCATCCGATCATCGGTGGGCAACTTGAGTAAGTTAATTTAAAAATCTTTCTTTTTAAGCTTGGCCCTGATTCTCCACACAGGAAAAATAACCCATAAGAGCATGACAAGCAATGAAAGAAAAAATCCAAGATCAGTACCAAAAAACTTTTTAAATACCGCCCCTGTATAACCAAGTAAAGCTGAAATATCAAGTTTTAACAAGATCAATATTCTTGACAGATCAATAGGATTGAGCATGGTTGTAAAAAGAGCAAATTTATCCAACGGATACTCATTGAACATGACCAGAGAGATCAGAAAAATACCGTCATAGATCACCGCCAGGAACAACCACATCAGGATCGCATAACCAAATCCTTTGATCTTATTTTCGTTGGAAAGTGCAATATTAAAAGCCAATGCGACGAATATAAAATTCAGTAACATCCCAACTACCAATAGCAAGGTGAATTCAAAAATGGCAGATGACATAAAAAGCCCGTAGAGTAAAAAAGGAATGCCTAATCCCAATATTAAACTAAGGGTTAGTGAAATAGATATACCCAGATATTGCCCCGTAAAGATCGTGCTTCGCTTTATGGGTTGCGCCAACAATAATTCTGTGAATTCCTTAGAATTATAATAATACATCACTCCGAATATCGTTCCTATCAATGGTGTAAGAACTATGATGATATTCATTAGTGTGATCACTGCCTTGTTGACATCATTATTCAAAAATAGCAGTACAAAGCCCAAGGCCAGATAGAAGGCAAAATACACATAGCTCCAGCGACTTCGCATCAGGTCATAAAAACTATATTTTAATATTTTAATCATAAGTCTTTCGAGATCAATTTAGCGATGGCATGTTCCAGATCTATCTGACCGGTACGTTGCTTTAAATCATTTGAAGTTCCTTTAAAATAGATCTCACCGTCAAGCAAGAAAACGATCTCATCAGCAATTTCTTCAACAAAACTCATGATATGGGTGGTGATCAGTATGGTCTTACCCTTGTCTTTTTCTTCATGAATAATTTCCTTTAACTGGATGAGTGATATTGGATCTAATCCGGTGGTGGGTTCATCGAGAATAATGAGATCACTTTCAAACATAAAAGTGAGTACCAAATTCACCTTTTGTTTAGTTCCTCCAGAAAGGTTACCTAGTTTCTTGTCCAGGAATGGCGCTAAATCGAATCGTTCAATAAGTACCTTTTCAAAGGCTTGCTTTGGCCTAAGGTTTTTGACCATATTGATCAATTCATTGACGCTAAGATTCGCTGGGAAATTGGCAATTTGCGGAAGGTAATTGATTTCATTTCTATACTTCCATTTTCTCAACACGGAGTTACCCTCAATTTTGATCTCTCCCTTATCAGGAATGACCATCCCCAATATGCTTTTGATCAATGTTGTTTTTCCTGAACCATTAGGTCCTAGAATAGCAAAGATCCCTCCGGAATCAATGGTGAGATCCAAACCATCAAGAACAGTAAGTTTTCCAAACCTCTTGTTCAAACTAGTGATTTCAATCATAGATCTGATTCATTAAAGGGTTAGCATCGATTAGGTTATCTGGCGTAAAAACCGGGGATACCTTTTCGGAAAAATTAATTATATCGACAAACATGCTTCTCAACAAGATGATGGTTTCAGGTGTATTATGAACAATATAGGAAAACAATTTCACCGGCCTGTAGGGAATATCCCCAACTCCATTTCGGTCAAGGTCATAACCAGCGTATTCACTCCAGTAATTCTTTTCAAACTTATTGGTATTGATTTTGCTGTTGTAACTTAGATCCAAGGCATTGTTCAAAAAATTGTTCCTTGAAAAAACATTCTCGTAGCAAGCCCCAATAATGGTAACTGCCCAGCCATTTCTTGAAAAAGTATTATTGGTATAATTGATCCTGGTTGATCCATCGACACTTATGCCTATCGTGTTTTGTTCAAAAACATTCCTTTCAATTTCTGCATCATAGATCTCCTTTAAAAGCAAGCCATAGGAGGCGGTCCCCCAATTGTGCTCGAAACGGTTATCATGCATTTTTACAAATTTTGAAAACATAATGGCGACACCTGCTCCATTGTTTTTAAATACGTTATCGTAATAGGCATTTTCATTTGAAAACATAAAATGTAAGCCATAGCGAAGATTGCCAAAACTTTTATTACCAAAGACATTACTTTCCTTTACAAACTCAAAATAGATTCCATCTCTTAAGCCCGTTAATTCATTGTTGGCAATGGTCATCTTTGAACAATGCCAAAGGTGTATACCATTACCTGAATTAGACTGTGAAACCGCATCTGAGCTGAGCTTATTGTTTTGAACTATCCCATTCTTGGATTTTTCGATAAGAATACCAAAAAACACTTGTTTAAAAACATTGTTTTCTATGATAAAATCATCCGACTCAGAAACAAGAATTGCTGCAAAATCTTTGGTGTAACTTTGACCTACATTAATAATCTCTAAACCACTGAGCGAAACGTGGTCAGCTGTTATACGAAAAATAGTTTCCTTAAACTCCCCATCAATAAGTGGTAAACCTTCTCCTTGAATTTTGACTGATTTATTTACAAGAATACCATGCTCTTTATAGATTCCGGATCTGATCAGAATTTGATCACCGTCTTCAGCCTTTTCAACGGCTTGGCTGATACTTGTAACCTCACAAGTACCACATACTTCTATTTGTTTCCCAAACGAAAAGAAGCAGCATAAAAACGATAATATGAAAAGACCGGTTATTCTCATTTATTCGGCATCAAATTTTATGAGAAGTTCGTTCCATGTATAAATTTCTCCGCCTCGTTTATTCTGAGTATTCAAAGCTTCTTCTTTAGAAGCAAATCCAGTTAGATTGGCTCCCATAGGACTTTTGATTTCTTTACTGACAAGATAAGTTGCCTCCTTAGCAGGGCTCATCTTTCCCGGTTGGGGATAATCAGCAATCAGTAAGATCTCCAGATGATCGTGGCCTTTTTCGCCTATGTCATTTACCATACATTCTATAGCGTCAAACTTATATTGCTTCCCTTTTTTTGTAACGTATTGTGCCGCATGCTGTTGGTCTACAATGGTCATTTTACAAAAAGAACAGGCATCAGTACCATAATTGATCGGTTCAGGTTCAATACTGCAAGAGAGAAAAAGGCATAGGGCGAATATAAAAGCAGTATAAATTACTTTCTTCATGATTTTTTAGTTCTTAGTTTAAAGCAGATCCAATATACATAAAAATACCTCAATGGATCCAATCATCTATTTCCTGATCAGGCTTCTTTTTTGGCTTCTCGCTTGCCTGTAAAGAACGCGATCAAGGTCAATAACATTCCTGTAAACATCATATAAGCTCCCATACGCGGATAGGAATGGGCCACAAAATTAAGAATCAGCTTGGTGCCAAAAAGCGGTGGCTGAAATCCCATAGGACTTCCATCAGGATTCTTAAAATTCATGATGGCTTTAGGATCAAGGTTATGTCCGTAATCATATTCCCAAAGATAGAAATCGTACATTCCGGCAATTCCCAAAACTGTCATTAAAACGAACCAAGCCAAATACCATTTATAATTGGCAAAAAAACCTATAAGCACCCCTAGAAGAGTCATGATTCCAATGACGATAGGAAAGATTTTAAACTCAGGAATGGTCTCAGGGATGTATTTCATACCCACATAATGATTCATTAAATTGATATTTTTAATATCGAATTCCTGCACATCAGTAAATTTATTGATGTGTATATTCATCCCTAAATTTTTAGGATATTGTGGTGCTTCAAGCGTTATGTTCCACAAGGGAAAAATAAACAGGCCTAACATGAGTAAGGGCCCTATGATCATTAATAATTTGGATTTTTTCATGGCTTTTTATGAATAAATATGTTTGTACAGGTAACTACAATTTGTAATGTTATCAAGCGACTAAAAGCTGAAATCTTGATTGGAAACGAAAACGGACAGTTAAAAATCCCCCTGCCCGTTTTCTACAATAATTAACTTAACCTCAATCTTAATACTATTCTATGTCCACTGGATCTCCGTCTAAAGTGAAAGAGATAGGTACATTTGATCCTTTAGGAGAAACCCTTACATAACCTTGCATCTCCTGATGTAATGCCGAACAGAAATCTGTACAATAGAATGGCCAAACACCTTCTTGTTTTGGTTCCCAAATAAAGGATTCTGTTTGACCAGGCATGATCAATAATTCAGATGTATTTGCACCGATCATAGATACACCATGCGGTTGATCATAATCCTGTTCCAGGTTGGTAAAGTGGAAATACACTTTATCTCCAACTTGAATCCCTTCAATATTGTCTGGTGCAAAATGAGAGCGGATCATCGTCATATATACGTGAACCTCATTACCATCTCTAACTACTTTGGCTTCTGCCTCGCTTTTTACGGCATAAGGATGTTCATTTTCTTCTAATTTGTAAAATTCTTTTGAATTTTTAGCTACAATATCTGCCGCAATACCTGCCGCATAATGTGGTTCTCCTACAGTAGGGAAATCGAGTAATAATTCCATTTTATCCCCTGAAATATCAAAAAGCTGTGCAGATTGAGTAACCTCAGGACCTGTTGGAAGATATCTATCCTTAGTGATCTTATTCATGGCAACTAAATATTTACCAAAAGGCTTTCTTGAATTTCCTCCTGGAATCATTAAGTGACCAACAGAATAAAATGTTTTTTGTCTGTCAAGAACTTCCCAAGTTCCCAATTTCCATTTAACAACCTCTGAAGAAATAAAGAATGTCGTATAAGCATTCCCTTTACCGTCAAATTCTGTATGAAGTGGTCCAAGACCTGGATTTTTAACCGCTCCGGCTAAGGTCGCTTCATAAGAGAGAATAGGTATACCATAAGCATCTCCGTCAAAATCTTTGTTTTCAATAGCTGTTAGCATTTTACTAAAAGAGTGAACAGTCAACTCAGCTGCAAGTTTCCCACTACCAACGATATACTCACCACTTGGATCCACATCACAACCGTGAGGAGATTTTGGCGTAGGCATAAAATAGATGGCACCCGGAACTTCAGTTGGATCAACTACAAGTACTTCTTTCTTCATTGTTGATGTAGCCATATGCGTAGACTCATCATAAACATTATGTGCATAATTTGCAGGAACCATTTTTCCTCCACCTTCATTGACATAGGCTTCAATTTTTTTCCAATTGATAGCTGCAATAAAATCTTTGTCATTTTGAGAAGCATTTACTTCTAGCAATGAATTGGCTTCCTCAGTATTATAGGTTGAAAAGAAAAACCATCCATGAGACGCACCCCTACCAGGGTGAGAAAGGTCATAATCAAATCCGGGCATCATGATTTGGAATTTGATATCCATTCTTCCATCTTCAGGTGCCACTGAAATAAATGACAAGGCTCCTTTGAAATTTCCTTTGTATTCAGAAATAGGCATGTCTCTTTGTGGAAAAGGAACTGAGAATCTTGTTCCTGCCACAACGTATTCCGTATTTTCGGTAACAAAAGAAGAACTGTGGTTACCCGCTGAATTAGGTACTTCAATAATTTCTGTTGTTTCGAAGGTAGTCAAATCGATTTTTGCGATTCGGGGTGTATTATTTCCATTTATAAATACCCATCGTCCATCAAGTTCTCCTGCTGTTTGAGAAATATCAGGGTGGTGTGAATCATCCCAAGGGATAAAACCGTGAGAAGTATTCAACATAGGTTTGGTTTCTTCATTAAAACCCCATGCTTTTTCTGCATCAACAGAAAAGACTGGAATCACTTTAAAAAGTCTTCCTGAGGGCAAACCGTAAACAGCAAGCTGTCCACTGAATCCACCAGAAACAAAGGCATAGTAGTCATCGTGCTCTCCCGGAGCCACGTATACCTTCTCTGCTGCATTGCTTGATAATGCTCCTTGATTGGAAGATTTTCCTGAATTCATATCACCACAAGAAACCAGCCAAGATGCGAGTACCGTAAGCGAGATAAAATATTTAAACATTGTTTTCATAATTATAAAGATTTAAGTCGGGTTAATTTTTTGTTCTAAAATATTCTAAAAGGGCTCTTGCCTCTTCTTCTGTTAAATTTTGATTTGCCATTGGTGCTCCATTCGCCTCAGCTAATAATTGTATTGCTATGGGATCTTTTTTAATCATTTCTTCAGGATTCATTGTCATATTCATGATCCATTCAGGGCTTCTTCTTTGAGTGACCCCTTTTAGTGCCGGACCGACAAACTTTTTGCTGATTTTATGACACGCTGTACATTTCGCTTTGAATATGACTTCTCCTTCAGCAACCAGCGTCTGATCAATTTCGCCAAGTGTTACACTGCTAATAGGTCCAATTCCCTTATTTGACATTGGATCCGATGCACTTTCTTCAGCTATTGCTTCTTTTGAAGCAGGTGCACTCGGTACTTCCTTTTTCGATTTATCACTTCCTCCGCAACTAGCAAGACTCAGCGCAAGCACCATTAAGATGATTAGTTTCAATTTCATTATTTTGTTTTTATTTATTAGTTATCTCGAATTTATTCTGCAGGAACCAAAACATCATCTACAACATGGATCCAGCCATTACTTACCTGTACTGTTTGTAATATTTTTGTTCCTCCTACATAAATTTCTCCATCCTTATTTTCAACAACAAGATATTTTCCTGAAGCCATATACAATTTTCTACCTTTTTTAGCTTCTTTCTTTAGTTGCTTGATCGGATAATTAGATGGAGCAACGTGATTTACCAGAATAAATGCCAATGTCGCCTTGTTTTCGGGCTTTACCAGATTCTCCACTGTTCCTTCCGGAAGCTTGCCAAAAGCCGTGTTTAAAGGTGCAAAGATGGTCAACGGACCTGCGTTAACAACAGCATCTTCTACCCCAGCCGCTTCAATCGCTGCAACCAAGGTGCTAAAATCTTCCATGGATCTGGCCAGTTGCAATGCATTGGCATCTGAGTCACCATCCTTTACTCCGGCCTGACCGGAAACGGTCTCTGTTTCAGTAACAACAGCATTACTGCTATCTTCTTTGGCTGCCTCCTTTTTACAAGAAACAAATGATAAAAGAAATATTAATGGAATTAAGAATATTCGAGTTTTCATAATAAAAAGAATTAAGTTAGTTTTGTAATTGATGAACAAAATTATGTAACATAGGTTACTAAAACCATGATATATGTCATATAAAGGACAATTTTATCTTTTATATTTACACTATGCTAAGCAATCAAAGTAAATACGCTATTAGGGGAGTTCTTTATCTGGCCATTTATGGGTCAAAGGTGAACAAACTAGGATCAAAAGAAGTCGGAGAAAAAATAAATATTCCAGTCCCGTTTCTTGCCAAAATATTCCAGCATTTAAACAAAAAAAAGCTCATTACCTCAAGCAAAGGCCCGAAGGGAGGGTTTTATTTAAACGAGGATCAACTGTCAGGGAACCTTATGTCTATCATTGAATGCATAGACGGACAGGACAATTTTAATTCATGCTTTATTGGATTGCCAAAATGCAGCGATGACAACCCTTGTCCCATCCATCATCTGGCTGCGCCTTTACGGAATCAAATGATCCAAACTTTAAAAAATGAAAGTATTGCAGAATTTATAAAAGACACAAAAAAAGGAAGATTAAATCTTTTTTAAAATTATTCCTATCTTTGTGACGTCAATCAACGGTATTGAAAAGCTATGGTTCAACAAGTTACAAAAGGAATAAAAATTTCGATCAGCTCTAATTTTGAAGGCAACCGCTACCAAAATTCGAAGGTGTATTATGCCTTTAGCTATAGCATCACCATCGAAAATCAAAGTAGCGATACGGTACAATTGTTGCGTAGACGCTGGAATATTTTTGACTCCCTGAATGATTTTGAAGTTGTTGAAGGAGAAGGGGTTGTAGGAAAAAAACCCATTCTTAAACCCAAACAGACTTATACCTATTCTTCGCATTGCTTTTTGGTATCACCTATAGGATCCATGAATGGTTATTACAATATGATCAACTTTTCAACTTCTGAAGAATTCAGAGTGAGCATACCTACATTTCAACTCATGCTACCGGCCACTTTTAATTAAATTGCTTACTTTTAAATCTTAGGACTACAGCTTCATTTATGAAATCTATAACAAGATTTACAAGGAATATTCGTGGAAATAAGTGTTTGAATTGCGAAAATGATATTTCGGAAGAGGATAATTTTTGCCCACATTGTGGTCAAGTCAATGATCTCAAAAAGGTGAGTCTAAACCAATATCTTTCTGCCTATTTTGATGATTTTCTTTCTTTTGATAGTAGACTTTTCAGAACTATCGTTCAACTTATTTTCAAGCCTGGATACGTAACCAAGAACTATGTGGAAGGAAAGAGAATGAGGTAT
>CBDULU010000039.1:0-10059 GCA_965368155.1 uncultured Flavobacteriaceae bacterium | reverse complement strand
ACCCTGTATAGCTCTCTGGATAACCGATTTTCTAAAATCAATTAAATGAAAAGAAGGCAGTTTTTAAAAAATTCAATCGCAACCGGCTCCCTAATCGGTTTAGGAGGGCTGCCATTGAGCTCATGCGATCATAAGACAGAAAAAAAGATCACAATACTCCATACCAATGACGTGCATAGTCATATTGAAGTATTTTCAAACGGTCATGATAAGTATCCCAACATTGGAGGCATTGCAAGAAGGGCTTCTCTGATACAAAATATTCGATTAGAAAATCCAAATACGCTCTTGTTCGATGCCGGTGATATTTTCCAGGGCACACCTTATTTTAATTATTTTGGTGGGGAAGTAGAATTTAAAATGATGAGCAAACTTGGTTATGACGCTGCTACCATAGGAAACCACGATTTTGACAACAGTATAGATGGCCTTGATAAACAACTTCCTCATGCCAGTTTTGATTTTCTCATTGCCAACTATGATTTTAAAAATACGATTCTTGACGGAAAAACCAAACCCTATAAAATTTACCATGTGGATGGTCTAAAAATTGGTGTATTTGGCATTGGGATCAAACTAGAAGGTCTTGTAGATCCTCAACTGTATAAGGAAACGATCTATCTTGATCCCATTGAAGTCACTCAAGACATGACCAATATCTTAAAAAATGAAGAGCAATGTGACCTGGTTATTTGCCTTTCTCACCTTGGCTATTTTTACAAAAGAACCCCGGAGTATATTTGTGATCTCAATTTGGCAAAAAGTACCAAAAATTTAGACCTTATTATTGGTGGGCACACCCATACCTTTTTAAAAAAACCTACTGTTGTTAGAAACCTTGATGATAAAAACTTATTGGTCAATCAAGTCGGGTGTTGGGGTGTCAATGTAGGGCAAATTGACTTTATCTTTGAAGAAAGCAAAAATATTTCCTCCAAAGGAACCAGCATCATCGTGTAATCTAATTCACATGATGGAATGGTAGGTTTAGGATTTGCTGAATCTTTTCAGTATCTGTTACCATGACCTGGCCCATACCCATTTGCACAACTTTATTTTTAGGTTTTCTGGCAGTAAAATGCAAGTATGTAATACCTGAACCTGAAAATTTTAAGGCATTCCCGACATTTACACCACTACCTGCAATGATCTGAATCCTATGCCCATAGGTTTGTTGTAATTCAGCAATGATAGCTATTCCCTTTTCTGCCTTTGGCTGCAGTCCAGAAGTTAACAAGCGATCGAAACCAAAAGCCTCCACTTTCCTTATGGCTTCCCTGAAATCCGGCACAAAATCAAAGGCCCTGTGGAAAGTTGTTTTTAATCCTAAATCACTCGCTAGTTGAACCAAATCTTTATTCGACTCAGCAACTTGATTATCCGTATCTAGAATTCCAAAAACCACACCATGAGCTCCTGCTTCTTTAGCCGCCTGGATATCCAAACACATAAGAACCAAATCATCATGCGTTACTTGAAAACCGCCTTCCTTATGTCTTATCATCACATGAACTTCCACTTTTGAACGATCGACACATTGTTTGATCAGGCCATAGTTTGGCGTCAAGCCTCCAACAGATAAAGCGGAACAAAGTTCTATACTAGTAAAACCAAATTTACTCGCGATCTCTGCCCCTTCTACACTATCTGTACATAATTCAAATTTCATACATCTCAATTTTTCTTAGCATTTCATTCATACGCACTAGATCATTTTTATAGAATATCTTTCTTGTTTGATCTAATCCTATATAGAATCGGATAAAAATAGTATTTTTAAGCGATCAATAAAATTAAATATGCTCGAACTTGCTGGTATTATAATCCTTGGGATACTCGCCCAGTGGGTGGCCTGGAAATTCAAAATTCCTGCTATCCTTCCACTAATTCTTATCGGACTGTTTGTAGGTCCTTTTTCTACCATGTTTTCGGCCGATGGTAATAAATGGATCGAGCCGGTCTGGAATGGGAATCACGGACTATTTCCAGGAGAAAGCCTCTTCAATTTTGTCTCCTTGGCTATTGCATTGATCCTTTTTGAAGGAGGCCTGACATTAAAAAAAGATGAGATTAAAAGTGTAGGTCCGGTCATATACAAACTGATCACTCTTGGTGCCCTTGTCACCATGATCACGGCAGGAATAGCTGCACATTTTTTAATCGGCCTAAATTGGCCGCTCTCCTTTTTATTCTCTTCATTGATCATAGTGACGGGTCCTACAGTGATCACACCAATTCTAAGGAATCTCCCTTTAAAAAAAGATATCTCAACTATATTGAAATGGGAAGGTATTCTTATTGATCCGATTGGTGCTCTGGTTGCTGTTCTTGTTTTTGAATTTATTAGCCTTACAGGTGATCATGGGACAGAATATACCAAAGAGACATTGATTGAATTTGGGAAAATTATCATCATAGGCTTCTCTATAGGCTTTACCTCAGCCTATGCCTTTTCCACGGCACTAAAGCAGCGATGGATTCCACATTATTTATTAAACGTTGTTTCTCTTGCAGTTGTATTGACCGTATTTGTTCTTTCTGATCTTTTTGCCCATGAAAGTGGTCTGCTCGCCGTTGTGATCATGGGAATGGTATTGGGAAATATGAAAATAAGTGCCTTAAAAGACGTACTCTATTTTAAAGAAACTATTAGTATATTATTGATTTCTATCCTTTTTATCCTGCTCTCTGCTAATATCAACCTGACCGATCTCGAACTCATTTATAACTGGAATTCACTGATCCTTTTTGGTTGTGTGGTTTTAATTGTAAGACCTCTTGGGGTATTCCTTAGCAGCAGAAAAAGTTCTCTGACCCGAAATGAAAAAATATTTATCAGCTGGGTCGGACCCAGGGGTATAGTAGCAGCTGGTATTGCCTCATTATTTGGCTTGAAACTAACCATGCAAGGGGTTCCTAATGCCAATTATATTACACCATTGGTATTTATGATTGTTATGGGAACCGTTTTACTCAATGCAACAACGGCACGTATCATGGCTGTATTGACAAAGGTAATATTGAAAAAGTCTGAAGGTATATTGATTGTAGGTTCTTCAGAACCTTCAAGGTTAATCGCTACTTATTTGAAAAACAACAATCGAAGAGTTGTTTTGATTGACAGCAATAGAAATAATATTTCAAAAGCCCAAGAAGAAGGTTTGGAGGCCATAGAATGTGATATTTACGGAGATGAGATCTTTGAAAACATTGAATTGAACGATATGGGCTTTTTACTGGCCCTTACGGGTAGTAATACGATTAATGAATATGCCTTGTCCAAGTTAAAACCTTCTTTTGGAGAAGAAGGTGCTTACAGGCTTATTAGTGGTGATGAAATGAGGGATCCTAATAACAATCCAGAAGAAGGCCTCTTTTCACAGACTGATGATTTTATCAATATTTCCGAAGTAGTAAGAGATTTCCCTATCATCAACGAAGTAACCATCAAATCAAATGATCACTACCAAGAGATTATGGAAGCTACAAAGCATGAGATCAAAGCAATTCCAGTATTCGTTAAAGACCTGGACAATGAGATCCATATGATCCCTGCAAATTACAGTCAACTAAAAGTAGAGGAAGGATTTAAACTTATGTATATCGGTAAAAAATTAAATATTTAATCTTTCGTGAGCATATTGACTTCTGCCTGGATCATCACAGGGAAATGATCTGAAGGATATCGTTCTTCTTTGGAATCAGTAAGCACGCCGTATTTTTTGACCCTTATGATATCTTTAGAACAAAAGATATAGTCTATTCTATCCTTTACAGGCTCATGAAATTGAAAACCTGTAAAAGTGCCAAATGGACCAAAGGGCTTAGCCAAAGAAACCTTCCTTGCGTCATTGTAATGCGATGATAGATAGACTATTGCCTCACTTTTTTCATTAAGGTTAAAATCGCCAAGAATAAAAACTGGGGCCTCATCTTTATTGACCTCTTTGATCTTTTCAACGATAAGTTCCGCACTTTTTTCACGAGCCATTTCTCCAATATGATCGAAATGGGTATTAAACACCCAGAAGTTATTCCCGGTGGTCTTGTCCATAAAAAAAGCATAAGTACAGATTCTTTCATAGGCTGCATCCCAGCCCTTTGATACTTTTTCAGGAGTCTCTGAAAGCCAGAACGTGTGCTCACCTAAGAGTTGAAATTTATCTTTGTTATAAAAAATGGCACAATACTCTCCTTTTGACTTTCCATCATCTCTTCCCACCCCTACAAAAGCATAACGCTGAAGTGATGCATCAAGATAGCTTACCTGCTCCTTCAAACCTTCCTGAATTCCAAATATATCCGGAGCATAAAAATGAAGTTGTGAACTTACCTCATCTTTCCTCTTATCCCACTGATTTTCACCATCATTGACTGTGGCATAACGAATATTATAGGTCATCAAACTAAGTTCCTGAGCTGAACCCATAAAGCTTAACATTGTTAAAGAAATTATCAGTAAGTATTTTTTCATAAAAAAATAAAGGCTGTTAAGAATTGAAAAAATGAACTGCTCCTATTTCTCCTGGAGAGAATTATATTTTCTTCATCTGTTGCTTAACCATCTTGATTTGATCTTTCAGCATGCCGTGCTTATCTAATTTTTTAGCTTCAGCAATCAGTGTAGTTGCTTCCCTTTTCCTTCTCTTTGTAAGGGCGATTCCTGCCAACTGTAATTTTGCCATGGCCTTATCGTGGTCCATTGCCAGTCCTATATTTAAAGCTTTCTTAAAAAATCTTTCTGCCTGTGTCAGATTCGTTTGTGATACCATAATCCCTCTAAGGAAATTATAATAGCCTTCTTGTTTCTTTGTCAGTGCAGCTGATGGGTTTTTAATTTTATCAAGAAGTTTGTTTCCACCTTCAAAATCCTGCTTTCGCAATTTGAAAAAGGTCAATAAAAGGATATCATTCTTAAAATAGAAAAAGACAAAAATACCTGCCAGCAAAAGTATGGAGATACCATTCATAATGTGACCCTTTGTAAATTCATATACGGCCCAAGCAGTAATAATGACAGCCAGTACAAGTTTTATATTTTTATTGAACATAAGTTGTTTTATTTTTGTGCAAATTTACATTTTTATGGCATTAATCATTGAATAAATCAGATTAAAATATCTGCCCTTCAGCTAAGAATTATTGAACAAAACCCAGTCTTTGTTTGATTAAACCGTTCATAGCCTTAAAGTAATTCTACATAGACACTTTCAGCAAACATATTTGATACGTTTTCATTTTTACCATCATATGAAATCAACATTGAACCATCAAACTCTCTGACTTCCTGAACCCTAATCTCACTACTAAGGGCAAGGCCAAGTTGTGTCACATACTTTAGGAATACCGCTGAATTATCTTTCACTGACACCAATCTACAGAGATCTCCTGCCTTTAATTCTGACAAAGATTTTTTAGTTGGTATAATAAAATTCCCATCTTCATCCGGAATAACATCTCCATGAGGATCTCTTTTTGGGTTTCCCAAAAAATTATCAAGTTCTCTAATCAATTTTGGTGAATGAATATGTTCAAGTTGATGAGCCACTTCATGAACTTCATCCCAGCTAAAATTCATATGACTATATAAGAAGGTTTCCCAAAGACGGTGCTTTCTAACAAGCCTCAAAGCTATATTATGACCTGAATCTGTGAGTGAAACTTTACCGTATTTCTGATAATCAACCAGATCTTTATCTTTCATTTTCTTGATCATCACACTAACAGAAGCTGGCGAAAGTCCTAAATATTCAGCGAGCTGATTGGTTCCAACCTTCTCAAATTCAAACTCTTGGGTTAAATAAAAAATGGCTTTTAGATAGTCCTCAATATTTTTAGTTATATTCATCAAATTATATTTGTTAGACATATCTAACTTTTATAGTTTTACATTTCAAAATATAAATTTAAGATCTTTTAAAACAATATGCAATTCAGGTGTTCAATATTATTAATTTTTGTCTTAGTATCGACTTTCTGCCTGGCCCAAACAGGTGAATTAAAAGGTCATTTATCAGGTGAAGATGAACATCTACCCTTTGCAAACGTTTATTTAAGGAGCACCGACATTGGAACTACAAGTAATGAATTCGGAAACTATCATCTACAAAATTTACAACCAGGCAATTACACAATTGTAGCCTCTTTTGTTGGCCACCTCTCACAAAAAAAACAAATCGTGATCAAAGCAGGTGAGACGCATATTGTTAATTTTGATCTTGCCTCCTCTTCTACGCTTGATGAAATCGTAGTCACAGGAACCATGAAGGAAACCTATGTATCTGCTTCTCCAATTAAGATAGATGTCGTTACCTCCAAAAAATTGGATACCTATCTTCCCTCAGCAGCAAGCTCCGTCATTGAAAGCGTGCAACTTGTTAACGGGGTACAGGAAGTCGTTGCTTGCGGAGTTTGTTATACAAACAATATAAGCGTGAATGGACTCCCGGGCTCATATACAGCCATACTTATGGATGGAACGCCTATATACGGAAGCCTTGCTTCAGTTTATGGACTCAATGGTATACCAAACATGATCATCGATCGCTTTGAAGTAATCAAGGGGCCCAGCAGCACCTTATACGGTTCTGAGGCGGTGGCAGGAGTTATCAATATCATTACCAAAAATCCTGAAAATCAACCGCTGTTTTCTGCTGATATCATGACAAGTTCTCACGAAGAGATTTTTGGAAACATTGCTCTAGCACCTCGTCTAGGAAAGTCAAATGCTTACATAGGTGTCAACTTCGGTTATGCAAACCATTATGCTGACAACAATTTAGATGGTTTTGGAGACGGTGTCAATTCAGACCATATTTCCCTATTCTCAAAAATAAATTTTTACAGACCCAGTGACAAACAGTTTAGTTTGGCTCTCAAGTACTACTATGAAGACAGAAGAAATGGTGTTCAGGCCTATGTAAAAGACAGAGCCTACAGATCTCTCAGAGGTAGTGATCAGGTTTATGGAGAAAGTATTTATACCAATCGTTTTGAATTATTTGGAAGCTACGCGCTTGATACAAAGGCCAATTTAAAAATCGATTATTCCTTGTCTACTCATGAACAAGACAGCTATTATGGGGATCAGTTTTTTGAAGCTTCACAGCAAATCGCTTTTGGAAATTTTTTATGGAATTTCAATAAAGCCAAACACGATATCTTAATTGGAGCAACACTGAGATACGATGCCTATGATGACAACACTTTAGCTACAGAAAATGAAATCGATGGGAATATAATTAATGCGCCAAATAACCAATTCGTTCCTGGAGTTTTTGTTCAAGATGAGTTTGGTATTTCTGAAAATATCACTTTGTTAGGAGGGATTAGATTGGATCATCATCAAGAACACGGCCTTATCTATGCGCCAAGGATCAATGTAAAAGTAAATACTTCTGACTGGACCACCTTTCGATTTAATTTTGGAACAGGCTTTAAAGTAGTCAATTTATTCACAGAGGATCACGCTTTTGTCACCGGCCAGCGGGAAGTGCTTATTGCGGAAAACCTAGAGCCCGAAAGTTCCTATAATTTTTCGGTCAATTACAATCAAGTATATACCGGCCTGGGGGGAAGTGGCTCAATTGACCTGGAAGGGTTTTACACTCATTTTACCAATAAAATTATTCCTGACTATGATGTACCGGGCTTCATTATTTATGACAATTCTAATGGCTTTGCTCGTTCAATGGGATTAAGCATGAATATTAATCACAATTTCACCATCCCATTAAGCTTCAATATCGGTATGAATGTTCTGAAATCTACTGAAACGGAATCAGATCTGACAGATACCGAAATCACTAAAGATATATTATTTGCGCCTCGTTGGAGTGGTGTGATTTCTTCCAGTTACCAATTTAAAAGGCAACGAATCACTTTGGCTTATACGGCACAAATAACTGGTCCAATGGCATTACCGGAAGTTTATGACCTAGATGAATCCGGAACACCACTTGAAGCGTCAAGACCAACAACAAGCATTCCATTTTCTCTTCATCAGGTACAAGTAAGTAAAATGATCAAAAATAACTATAGTTTATATTTAGGTATCAATAATTTATTCAATTTTATCCAGACAGCGTCTCCTTTGGTAGGATATGAAGATCCGAATTCCGAACCCGGATTTAGCCCCTATTTTGATACGGCCTATGCTTATGCACCCAATCATGGGATAGAGTTTTACCTCGGATTTAAATGGGATCTGGCCAAAAAAGAGACCATGAATTTGGTTTCCGAAAAATAAGTCAGTGCTAAACAAAAAAAATACTTAAAAAATTGCCATTTTTTAAGTATTTTTAGATGACCAATCAACTCCTAATTATCATGAAAAAAATGACCCTAATTCTTACTGTAATTGCTGTTATCACACTAAATTTCAAAACCTATGCTCAGGAAGAGGTTCCTAAAGAGTTGCTCTTAAGCAGCCTTAACAGTGTTGCTCACCTGAAGCTTGAAAACGAACAGATAACCCAATTAATGGATTATAACAAAGGATTTGTTGATGAAGTTTATGAGATCCTGGAAAGTGACAAAGAGGAGAAGTACAAAAAAAAATCGATGAACATCCTTGCTGAAAAAAGAGAAAATGACTTACGTCAACTTATAGGCAAACGGGATACAAACAAATATTTAAAACTGATGGAAGACGAATTAAAGCCATTGGGTAAAAAGAATAACTTACTAAAGCCTCTTATTAAAAACTAGGTAAGTAAATGATCAAAAAAATCAATCTAACTATTTTCTTTAGGAATGCGACAGTAATTGGCTGAGCAAATTGTATCCCATTAAATAGGCACTAGCCTTTTCATCAAAGATGCTCCATTGTTTTAAATGTCCTTCTAGACTTGACATACAATTTGGATCTCTGACAAACAAAGACATCATCATATCAGGCTGATTGGGCAATACCCAGCTTTGAAAATCCAACAGTTCTGCATAAGAAATACAATTGTCACTGCAGATCAGGATCATATCCGCATCATTCTCAAGGCTTTGAGCTACCAGTTTTTGCAAGGTTTTAAGCTTTGGCGCGATGTCTACGTCAAAACCCATATCTGCGAAGGTATTACATATCTTATTCATTGATCCGGTAGAAGTCTCAACAGCTCCCGCTATCAAGATTCTGGGGCGCCGGCCCTCTACTAGTGCAAACTCTTCAGATAGCGCCAATCCTTTTTTACGGAACTCGTTGTTTTCAGCTATGTCATCAATGAAGTCAGACACGGCTGGCTTTTAATAATTGAAAAGATCCAGAGGACGGGTATGGAGATTTATTATTCTTCAATGGTATCGTATTCTATAATATATATATCCTCATTTTCCCTTTTCATTTTATATTCCTCTCTTGCATATTTCTCCAATGAATCCGGATCATTCAGATTATCAATCACTTTTTGATCGGCATCAATTTGTTTTTTATAGTAATCGTTGGCATCCTCCAGTTTATCGATTTCCTGGTCTAATTCCCTGTGGTTGAGATATGAGTTTTCATCGAAAAACCCCATCCATATAACAAAAAGAACCAGAATAATCACATATTTATTACTGACAATACGAAAGATTTTATTTTCTTTAATCTGCTTTAAATTCATCTGTCCAAACTTTCATTTATAACGGTTCTTACGATATCAATGGCAACAGTATTATACGTATCATTAGGAATGATGATATCAGCGTAATTTTTGGTAGGCTCAATAAATTCCTGATGCATGGGTTTTAAAGTTGACTGATATCGGTCCAGCACTTCATTGATGTCTCTTCCCCTTTCATGAATATCTCTTTTCAACCTGCGAATCAGCCTTTCATCGGAGTCTGCATGAACAAAAACCTTTATATCTATTAAATCCCTTAAGTCCTTATTTGTCAAAATAAGTATACCTTCAACAATCACTACTTTCTTGGGATGTGTGATTAAAGTATCCTGAACTCGATTGTGGGTAGCAAAAGAATATATAGGTTGTTCAACAACATTTCCTTTTTTTAACTCATGAACATGATTGATCAATAGGTCAAAATCTATGGCATTGGGATGATCGAAATTAATATTACATCTTT
>CBDULU010000038.1:0-10213 GCA_965368155.1 uncultured Flavobacteriaceae bacterium | reverse complement strand
TATGACAATGATGGGGATCTGGATATTTACATTGTAAACCTCAATAGTCAAGGCAAGTTTTTAAGAAATAATAAAGGGAATCAAGCAAACTGGATCATGCTGGATCTTATAGGAACCTCAAGTAACAGAGATGGAATTGGATGCCGGATCAAAATAAGAACTGGACCGCAGGTACAAACAGCTCAGAAAAAAAGCACTACGGGTTACCTGTCTCAAAATGATGCAAGAGTGCATTTCGGATTAGCTTCTGCCGAAGTGATCGATGAAATAGAAATTAAATGGCCTTCAGGAAAACATCAGGTTTTGGAGCATATAAAGGTCAATCAAATACTTTCAATTAAGGAACCACTATAGCTTATGATTTATGTTTAGAGAATTACCATCGGTTTTTATCCTTTTTATCCTGACAGTAATATCAGGTTGTCTTTTTATATCCTGCACGCAGCACTCCTCTGAAGGAATGATTGTTATGACTCAAATAGATAAAGATCAGGAAACGGTAGCATTCGGTTCAACAGACAATCTAAGCTTTTTTAAAGGAGCCAAAATAATGATGATGGATCCGTCGAATCCTGAAAGAAAAGCCCTGTTGCTGAGTGAGGATTTTTATGCTGCCTGTTCTCCTGATATTTCATTCGATGCAAAAAAAATGATTTTCACCGGACAAAGAAATGAGCATGATATTTGGCAAATTTATGAAATGGATTTGACCAGTTTACAATATAAACCAGTAACAAATTCGATAGAAAACTGTACAGATCCTGCTTATCTGCCTAACAACAGAATTGTATACAGTAAAATCATTAATGCAGAGAACGGGGAGAAGGGGAAAGCCCTTTTTGCTAGTACAATGGATGGAAAGCAAGAAGAACAAATCACTTTTAACCCCGGGTATTATGCCGGAACTTCAATGTTACATGATGGCAGAATCATAAGTATGAAGGGTTCGTCAACTCCTGAACCTAACAGGTCCAAACTCATGGTGATGAGACCCGACGGAACCAAAGAAATGTTATTCTATAAAAGTGAAGGAGATGTTCAGTTGATAGGGAAAGGAAGAGAAACCGAAAACGGTGAGATATTTCTTCTTGAAAAAAACGAGGAAGGCTTGGGAAAACTATATGCGATATCATATAATAATCCTTTAAAAAGCAGAAAGCTAATAGCGGAAAAAGCAGGCGGAGATTTTATCGGGATGAGCCCCTTGATGAATGGGCACTTACTGGTTTGTTATAGAAAATCAACAGAAGCATCTTATGGTCTTTATGAGTTGGATCCTAATAACATGAAACTTGTCAAGTCTGTTTTTTATGATCCAAGCTATAAGACGATCCAAGCAGTGGCAGTGGAACAGCATAAGGTGCCTAAGAAGATTCCAAGTGAAGTGAACATGGAAGAACAAACTGGTCTCTTGCTTTGTCAGGATATCAATTTTATAGGATTTCATCAGGATACGATGCAAACAAATGGAGCGAAGGCAGTTAAAATTGAAATACTGGGCATTGAAGCTTCCATGGGAACTGTTGACGTGGAAAAAGATGGCTCGGTTTATTTAAAAATTAAGGCTGACACTCCGTTTCAATTGCAAACCCTTAATGAAGACGGAGATATTATGAATGGACCCAGCAGTTGGATTACTCTTAGGCCCAATGAAAGAAGGGCTTGTGTTGGTTGCCATCAGGGAAACGAAGTTGTTCCGGAAAACAAACAACCCTTATCGGTTTTAAAGGAACCCATACAAATTCCTCGAGAACCAAAATTATTAGCAGGTAGAGAATAGCGATTTATGAACAGGTTAAAAATATATCTAATTTCAGGGCTCATTATCGGGCTTGGTATACTTGTGTTTTTTCCGGGTCGGCAATTGGCACGAGATCATGTGAACGAAAGGACAGCAGTTACCGATCATCCCTTGCTCTGCACCTCATGTCATGTACCTATTTCAAAGAACAAATTGATCACAAAACTCATCAATTCAGATTATTATTCACCTTTTAACCTAGCCATTGATCGGCATAACAAATGGCTGTATGTCATAGCTCAGGATACAGACGAATTGCTTGTTGTAGATGCAGAAACAAAGGTGGTGGTCACTAAAATTAAGGTTGGGAAACATCCTCATAGTGTCATTCTGGATCAAGCTGAAAAAAAGGCCTATGTAAGTAATGAATGGTCTGATTATATAAGTGTTATAGACTTAAGTTTATTAGCGGTTGTAGATTCAATTCCCACCGGAAATGGGCCGGCAGGAATCATGCTTGATCAAGACGAATCGTACCTCTATGTGGTCAATGCATATGGATCGGACGTTTCTGTGATCGAATTGGTGAGTAAAAAGGAAGTGAGAAGACTTACGGCGGGAAACAATCCTACAGGAATATCCATATCTCCTGAAGGAAAAGAAATTCTGGTTACAGGAAGAAGGGCGAATATCGCAGCTTATAATGAAACCCTGATTACAGAACTTACGCTGATCAATACACAAACCCAACGCACCTTAAAAAAGAATGTGGAATCCGCATATCTGATGGAAAATGCAGCTTATACTCCAGAAGGAGATCTTGCCATTGTCACCTTGATCAGGCCCAAGAATCAAATCCCTTCCGTGCAGGTTGAAGGTGGTTGGATGATGACGCATGGCATAGGTGTCTTGGAGAGAGAAGGCGGCGAAATCACTCAGTTTTTACTTGATGAACCAAATGCTTACTATCCGGATCCTTTTGATATAGAAATTACGCCTGATGGTAAAAAAGCTTTTGTGTCAAGCTCTGGTGTCGATATGATTTCTGTGATCTCAATAGATTCAATAAGAACAATGCTTGAACAAACAAATCCAGAGATTAGAAAGACTTATGCCAATAATCTTGATCTAAGCAGAAGATTTGTTCTAAAAAGAATAAGGACAGGTGAGAATCCAAAGGGAATGACGCTTTCATCAGATGGCAGAAAACTTTATGTTGCAGAACAGCTCAACGATAAGATTTCGGTGATCGATACTGAAACACTTGAAAAAATGACTTCAATCGATTTAGGAGGTCCGGTTGGAATCTCAGTAGCAAGACAAGGGAGAAGGCTTTTTAACAATGCAAGTCACACCTTTCAAAAACAATATTCCTGTTATACCTGTCATCCCGATAATCATGAAGATGGCTTAATTTATAACATGGCGGGTAAGCAAATGGGACGGAATATGACCAATACCCAATCTTTGCACGAAATTGGTGATACGGCTCCATTTAAGTGGAATGGGAAGAATCAAACGGTCTATAAGCAAGATGGGATGCGTTTTTCCACAGTGCTTACCAGAACTGAGCAATTCAGCTATGATGACCTGGATGCTATATCAGCCTATATCATGAGAGGCATCAAACAGCCTCCCAATTTGATGTATAACCCTACAGGAGTATTAACGGCTTCACAGGAGAGAGGGAAACTACTATATGAAAGAGCTGAGGACAACTTAGGGAATCCAATCCCGGAGAACAATCGTTGTGTCACTTGTCATCCGGCTCCTTTATATTCAGATCTGAAATTGGCTGATGTAAGTACTTTGGCTGATACTGACGATCCCATACTTTTTGACACACCGCATTTGACCAATATCTACGCTTCGGCACCTTATTTACATGATGGGCGGGCCAAGACCTTGGAAGAAATATGGACACTTTATGGAACCGATGATAAGCATGGTTATGTAAATGATATGAGTAAAAGTGATCTTAATGATCTGGTAAATTATTTAAAATCATTTAGGAGTCCGGCATATGATCAACAAGAGCTTGATGTTCAACAGGGCTCATTCATAAATTCAAATTAAAAAGAAGGCTAATGAAAAACCTGAATCTAAAACACAAACCCCTGATTGCAATGATGATTTTAATCGTCCTTGTATTGATTTCTTGGAGTTTTATTTCAATTGAGGATTATGCTTTACGCACCAGTATTGATACGAAGGCAGATGCACATCGAGATTTTGAAGAATTAAATGTCACATCTAAGACAGTTGAACTGCCTGAATCGGATGGTATGCCCATTTATGGTAAATGGAAAAATTTTACTGCAGAAGATGGTTTGGCTTCAGATAAGACCTATTGCGTCCGTATTGATAATGACAGGGTTTTGGTTGGCACTCATGATGGATTGTCAGTATATGAAAACGAGAAATGGATCACTTATACTACTGAGGATGGACTGGCACACAATGGTGTTTTAGCCATAGATGTTAGTGAACAAACCGGAGACGTATGGATAGGAACTATGGGTGGTTTGTCGCGTTGGTCAGCAGGAAGATTCGAAAACTTTAATCAGATGAATAGCGGAATGCCTAACGATCTGATCTATGCGGTTACTTGCGATGAGAAAGATGTTTGGGTAGCCACAGGTGGAGGCGCTGGAAAATATGATACATACAATAAAGAATGGGAAATATTCACCGAGCAGAACGCACCAATGCATGAACCCTGGACATATGGAGTATGCAGCGGTGACGGTAAAATTTTTATTGCAGCCTGGGGTGGTGGGGTTGTTGAATATACAAAAGAAACAAAGCAATTTAGAGACTATACTGATCCTGATGGTAATATGGAAATTGACTTGTTTCCGGATGATGGTATTGTCCATGATATTACAACAGGAACTTCCTGGGCAGATGGCAAGTTATGGGTGGGTACTTATTTTGGATTGAGTCGTTATGACGGAGTGCGCTGGAAAGGTTACTTTGACCATGACAGTGGTCTTGCGAGCAATTTCATCAATTTTATAAAGGCCTCCGGGAAGCACGTTTTTATAGCTACAGATAAAGGTTTGAGTTGTACAGATGGAGAGAATTGGGTAACCTATACCAAGAATAAAAATGATGTTAATGGAAGGGCAATCATCCTTAAGGGAGCCTCTAAAAAAGAGATTGCCTTGACGCCCTCAATATCTCATAATTATGTCTTAGGTGTTGACCTTAAGGATGATATGATCTGGATAGCCACCTCAGAAGGGCTTAGCAGAGGACAATTAATTAATAAAGAAGAGAAAGGTTTGGTGACAAACAAATAAATAATACAAAAAAGGAATTAATAGTAAAACGAAGGAATTATGAGCAATACAATAGACATTCAAGAAAGAAAATTATTAATCGATCTCAACAAACTCACAGATGGAGAAAAATTGGAGATGAGAAAACTCGGTATATTATCTGATGAAAATAATATTACACCATCAGTTTACCCAACTATTCACGCTGAAAGACCTCCTATCGAAAAGCATGTGGTACATGCCCCACATACGATAAATGAAGCCTATGATTATCAGAAGCCATCATCATTTTCAAGGGCTTTAAGATTAGATTTCGGGGGTTATAAAGTATTGTTGATCTCAGGAACCGCAAGTGTTAACGAAGAAGGTAAACCAGAACATATTGGAGATTTTAAAGCTCAGTTGTGGAGAACTTACGTGAATATTACCAATTTACTTGAAGCAGAAGGTATGAGCTGGCATGATGTAGTAAGAACCAGTAATTACTTAAGAGATATAGAAAGAGATTATGAAGAGTTCAATAAGATTAGGACTTCTTTTTATCAATGGCTGAATCTTGATCCGCTTCCAGCCAGTACAGGAATTCAGGCAAGATTATGTTGGGAAACTTTATTGGTTGAAATTGAAGTATATGCTATTTGTAAATCAAACTAAATAAGAATGATATGCTAACAAAAGGCAGGTTTTGCATCCTTTTTTTAGGGACCCTTGTTTTTCTCCTTGGAGGATTACAGGCTCAGGAAAAGGATTTGAAATATGGGAAAACCCCTGATAAACTCTTTCCGTATCAAAAGTTTCAAGAGGCTTATAAGTATCATTTTGTCGAACCTGTTCAATTCTATGGAGCAGGAAGAGATAAAGTGGCGCCTAATAACCTTGACGAGGTTCGGATAGGTTTTCTTGGCCCTTTGGAAGGATCTTCCCTTGTGCCGCTTGGAGAACAGATGTTGAATGGAGCAACCCTTGCCTTGGAACAAGCCAATATAAAGGGAGGTTACAAAGGACTACCATACAGGTTGATGGTCCATAATGATGTGGGGCTATGGGGAGCAGCGGCCAATGAGGTCGTAAAAATGGATGAAGAAAAGGTTTGGGCCTGGTTGGGGTCTATTGATGACATCGTTTCGCATGTTGCCCTAAGAGCCACGCTAAAGATGGAGATCATGATGGTGAATACCGGTGATCCGGATCCGACATTTACGGAAACTAATATTCCTTGGGCCATTCGAGTGATCAGTGATGATCGACAAAGCGGCTATGCACTGGCAACCCATATTTTCGAAGAAAAGAAACATGAACGTGTGGCTGTCATCAGAACGAACACGCGTTATGGAAGAGTTGGAATCATGGAGTATTCAGGAGCAGCAGTGCGGCTTGGGCATCCAATGATGATCGAAGAGAGGTTTAATGATGGGGAGACTGATTTTACGATGCAGCTCAATAATATTAAAAGAGTATCTCCTGATGCCATTCTGATATGGGCGAATGCTAAGGAATCTGCGCTGATTTTAAAACAGATCAGGAAAATGGGTATGGAGCAGCCCGTATATGCATCCGACAGGATCGTTTCCAATGAATTTCTTGAATTGGCAGGAGATCTGGCAGAAGGTGTTGTCAGCACTTCTCCTTATAATCCCAAGTCAGGAAATAAGAAATTAGAGGCTTTTATAGAGGATTATGTGGAAAGGTTTGGTATGGAACCTGACGTATTCGCGGCTCACGCCTATGATGGGATGAACTTGATTGTCAAAGCGATCCAAAAAGTGGGTTTGAATCGGGTGTTGATACGAGATGTATTGACCGATCTCAATTCCTTCCAGGGATATGAAGGAGTTACCGGTAAAATTATCTTGGATGAAAGTTGGAATGATATTGGCGAGATTTGGATGGCTGAGGTAAAGAATGGTCAATTTGAATTCAGTCCAAGTCCTGAACTGGGTGAAAGAGCTCATTCAGGAAAAATGGTGGGCTATTGAGATGCCTTTTCTAAATGATTAAAATTGAACGATCCAAGCAAAAAATATGTTTTCGTCTCTTTTCTTGTTCTGTTTATCTTAAACAGTCTGTTTATAAACGCCCAGAATCGAAGTGGTCAGGATGACTATATTTCGTTAGGGCTCTTAGTGAATAACCAGAATGAAATAGAGGCAGTATGTGCTGCTAGATTAGCGATAGATGAGGTCAATGAGAATGGAGGGATCAAAGGAAAACCTTTAAAATTGATCATTCGTTCTGTAGAAGGTTCCTGGGGTGCCGGGTCTAGTGAAGTAGTCGATTTGGTTTTTAAGGAAAAAGTAGTGGCTATTCTTGGTTCGATCGATGGCAGGAATTCTCATTTGGCTGAACAGGTCATCGCAAAAACACAACTGACCTACCTCTCGATATGGGCTACTGATCCCAGCCTTTCCAAAGCTTATATACCGTGGTATTTTTCAGCTGTACCTACCGATGATCAACAGGCAGAATTGTTTCTTAATGAAATAGGAGTAAAAAAAAGACGGCAACATGTACTTGTGGTCCATGATCAAAGCTATGATGCTCAACAGGCTTTAAAAAGTTTATATAAGGCCTCCAATGAAATTGAAGATTTTATGATATCATCAGTGGCTTCTCAGTCCTGGGAACCAAAAAACCTGTTGTCAGGCATTGAGAATAACAACTTGGATGCCATCATACTACTAGGAAGACAAATACCTTTCTCCAGTATCGCGAATCAAATTAAAGTATCCGGGAAATCCATACCTGTCTATGCCAATTTATCAGCTCAGTCATCTGAAGATTATACTGGCCGTGAATATAAAAATATGGATCAATCAAGTTCAATAACCACAACATCTGGGTTGAGATATGGGGTTACAGGCTTTCAAAAGGCGTTTTTGCAGAATTGTAATTCAAAACCCGGACCCGTTGCGGCCTATGCCTATGATGGAATTATGATCATCTCAGAAGCCTTAAAACAGTCAGGGAATGATCCTGGAAGATTGCAAAAAAGTATGTCTCAAATTAATTATCAAGGAGTTACAGGTACAGTGCAATTTGATTCTCAGGGAAGATTGAAAAACATAGGTGAACTACTGTTAATAAAGGAGTAATTCAGCTATCGACACTGAAAATAATTCAAACAATTATCTATTTATTACTTAACTTTGATCCAATGAAGAACTTTGGTATTTCATGTCTGCTACTATTGATGTTTGTTAGTTTCTTTGGATGTAAAGAGTCCGAGGCTGATAAACGAAAAAAGGCAATTGAAATGATGACTACCCAGACGCTCGGTCTGGCCTACCTGGAAGAATTCAAACTCGAAGAAGCTGAGAAGGAATTTCTTAAGATGATAGAATTGGCACCGGATGACAAGCTGGGCTATGCCAATTTAGGTTTGGTCTACCTCCGAATGGGAAAATACAAACAGGCAGAAGAACAACTGATTAAAGCCGGTAGGACCGACCCGCAAGACGCTGATGTAAAGCTTTTGTTGTCGACTGTTTATCAAATGGATGGTAGGCGGGAGGAAGCGAAAGAGGTGTTGCAAAAAGCCCTGGAAATTGAACCGGATCATATCAAGATTCTCTATGACCTTGCTGAATTGTACTCTGCAGAAAATGGAGAGGCAGCTGAAAAAAATCGTAAGACTTGCTTAGAACAACTCGTTGAATACGCACCTGATAATATAGTTCCTCAATTACAATTGACCGAATTATTGATCAGAGAAGCTGCTGCTGACCAAGCTATTGAACGCTTGGAAATAATTCAAAGACAGTTTCCTGAATTCCCTAAGGAGGCCGAAGAGTATTATGCACAAACAGTAGTATTATTGCAAGAACCAGATACCGAAAAGGCCCTCATCAGCTTTACGATATTTCACAATTATATGAAGGTTTCTTTTCCATATCAATCTGGTATTAATGAGCTGAAGGGTGCTGGAGGTTCGCTGATAGGATTCCCGCTGATCACTTATAATCGTCAGGTAAGCAACGAGTCGTTAGATGACAGATCTGTTCTGGAGGTGATAAAATTTAAAGATGTAACTGCTGATCTGGGACTGCAAACCATGACAGCTGAAGCATTAGATGTAGAATTTCAAAACACTACCCATATAAAAACCGCCGACTTCAATGGAGATGGTAGAACCGATATTTATATGGGAAGTTACAATCCTTCCGAAAAATCATATGGACACTATCTATTTTCTAATACTCCTGGTGGTTTCCAAAATGTGGCTGATCAAGTGGGATTAAACCACACCGGAATGGAAACAGGAGTCACATTTGCTGACTATGACAATGATGGTTTTCTGGATATATATGTGAATCTTGAGAATAGATCTCTATTGTACCGCAATGCTGACAAAGGCATCTTTGAAGACAAAACAAGCAACTCAAAAATTGCCGGAGGAGGAGGACTAAAATCCTTGTTTTTTGATCTGGACCAGGATGGGGATCTTGATCTTTTTGAATCTTCCAGTGAAGGCAACAGGGTCTTTCGAAACAATGGAGACGGAACATTTGACGAAATGAGCCAGGAGACAGGTCTTGCTGATGATACTAATATAATTGTCTTAGATGCTGCTTTTGGTGATTTTGATGATGATGGAGACATAGATCTGATCACAATAAATGAAAACGGAACAAACCTTTTATATATCAATAATCGTCAGGGCAAGTTTGAAGTGTTTAAGGATTCAGGACTTGGATCAAAAACAGGAAGCAGTTCTATTGCAGTGGGAGACTATAATAATGATGGGTTTTTGGATGTATTTATAGGTTCATTAACAGGTGAGCAAAGCAGGCTCTATAAGAATTTAGGTGACGGAACATTTGAAACAATTTCGGATATGACATCGATGTTTAAGGGAATTGATATCCTGGGCATTCGCGATGTTGAATTCCTGGATTTTGACAATGATGGTTTTCAAGACCTCCTGTTTTTAGGTAAATCAAAAGAAGGAAATGTTTCAGGCTTACAACTGTATCACAATACAGGTTCAGGGGGTTTTACGAATATATCTGAAATTTTACCTGAGGAAGGTTATGATGGTAACCAATTGGCTGTGCCTGATTATGATGGTGATGGCGATCGTGATATACTGCTGGCACTTTCCAATGGAGGAGTCAAATTATTGAGAAATGATGGTGGCAATATGAATCATTATGTCAACATGAAACTTGTTGGTTTAAGAACCGGTAAT
>CBDULU010000037.1:0-10268 GCA_965368155.1 uncultured Flavobacteriaceae bacterium | reverse complement strand
CTTTTTAAAAACTTGGTATTAATCGCGTTATTTAATTTGTAAAATGTCTTACTAAACAAAATGGTCCTGCCTTTTTCATCTAATCTTACCCCATAAGTAACTTGCATCTTTTTTGTCGGAAAATTCTCAGATTCATAGACTTCATACGTATAATAAACCCCATCAATAAATGTAACGATACGCTCTTTATTAATAATATTATTGATCCCGTCCGGAATCTGCACTTCTCTTTCAGCTCCAAGCTTAGCTACTTCTTTTGTTCCATTAAGAGCCATAGAATCATCAATGGAAGTATGAAATTTACTCACATTTCCAAAGGCAGAAAGGGCCTTCCATACTGCCTGATGAGAATTTTGAACCATAACTTGATTCTCTATCACTTCTAATTTTTCACCATCTAAAAATTGCTGAGCCGATAACTGAGCTACTGTTAGTATGGCAAGTAATAAATGTAAGTAACTATTATTGATCAAAGTTGTCCTGATGGCTTTTTTTACCCTGGGATTGGGCAATCTCAAAAAAGGTTTTACAATTGCTTTTTCAAACAACTGCTTACCAATTAATTCAAGAGATTTAAGTTCTAGGATCATATCTTATTATCAATAATACTTGATTATATATAATATGACGATCAATATCCTAAAACATTACACTTTTTATTGAATTATTTTCAAAATAACAAAGATTTAATCATGATACATTTCAATGTATTTCTGATCCAATTCAGGGGAGTCTTTATATCTAACCCGCATTTCTTTGAGCTTCTCATGTAACTCTAACACGACTTCTGTGTATGCAGGATCTGCATATACATTATTCATTTCCTGCGGATCATTAAGCCTGTCATATAATTCCCATTCATCAACATCGTAATAAAAGTGAACCAATTTAAATTCTTTGGTCACAATAGCATAATGACGTTTCACCATATGAACCGAAGGATATTCATAATAATGATAATAAACGGCTTCTCTTGACCAGGAATCTGTATCTCCTTTCAACAAAGGCATCAGACTTTCCCCCTGCATATCATCAGGCGCAGTTATTCCGGCAGCGTCCAAAAAAGTTTGGGCGAAATCCAGATTTTGAACCATTTCATCATTCGTGGTACCCGCTTGGATCTTATGGGGCCATCTGATCAATAATGGTGTTTTAAAAGATTCATCATACACAAATCGCTTGTCAAACCAACCGTGTTCTCCTAAATAAAAGCCTTGATCCGAAGTATACACAACTATGGTATTCTCGGCCAATCCACTTTCATCCAGATAGTCCAAAACTCGTCCAATATTATCATCAACAGACGATATGGTTCCTAGATAATCCTGCATATACCTTTGGTATTTCCATTGCATTTTTTCTTTCTTGTTCATGGAAGGCCAATTATTCTTAAAATCTTCATTGATACTATCCAACACAATATCATACTGCTCTTTCTGAGCGGCATTTGCCCGTCCATAAGGTCCATAAAACCCGTTCTTGTATTCTACAACCTGAGGATCTACAGCGCCCATTTCCACAATGGTTTCTGGTCTAATTTTACTGTCATGATTATACATCATATGTTGGTATAAATTCATTTCGGCGGTCTTGGCTGCTGTTCCTCGATTTTTATAATCATCAAATAAAGACTCAGGTTCAGGAAACGTTTTTTTCGAATAGGCCTTGAATTTCTCAGGGCTTGGCCACCAAGGTCTATGAGGCGCTTTATGAAGGTACATCATCATAAATGGCTTCTCCTTGTCTCTTTTCTTATCCAGCCAGCCTATGGTAAGGTCAGTGATAATATCGGTAACATATCCTGTAATTGTTGTATCACCTCTTGGTGTGATAAAATCAGGATTGATATAATGCCCCTGACCCGGCAGAATCATAAAATCATCCACTCCCTTGGGATTATTGCCAAAATGTAATTTACCAAACATGGCCGTTTGATAGCCTGCATTTTGAAACAATTGCGGGAAGGTAACCTGGGTTGTATCGAAAGGCATTTTGTTGTCAATTTTGCCATTGATATGGGTATGTTTCCCTGTAAGTATTGTGGCTCTTGAGGGGGCACAAATAGAATTTGTCACACAAGCATTGGTAAATAAAAGGCCTTCCTCTGCAATTCGATCAATATTAGGCGTTTCGATCAATTGACTGCCGTAAGCACTTATCGCTTGATATGCGTGGTCATCTGACATGATAAATAAGATGTTGGGTCTCTTAGGTACTACAACCTCCTCTTTATTACACGAGCTAAAGTTTACTGATATAAAAAAAACAATAAGGATTTTACTGAGGTTATTCATATAAACGTGTTTTAATTAAAATCCCCAAAAACAAGAAAGGTTTGTGCTTTGAATCAATGTTTATAAGGCTTATTGACTCAAAGATATAGAAATCTTTGGGTCTCCTAAAGTAAAGGCAAAATTAGTTTTAACAAAATTTTAAAGATCATCGTTTAAACCCAACAGGTTAAATATGGTCCTAATATTAAACATAAATCAAAAAAACATGAAAAAATTAATGATCATACTTCTTTTAGGATCTTCGCTGTTAAGCTTTGGTCAGAAGGAAGGCAAACAAAGAAAAGTGTATGAAGATTTCAGCACAGAGCAACATGCCATATTACAAACTAAAAAAATGGCACTTGAATTAGACCTAAATGACAATCAGCAAAAACAATTGCTTGATTTGAACAAAAAATGGGCAGAAGTAAAAGCCAAGAAAAGGGCCGAGATGAAGTCATTAAATAAAGAAGAAATGAGTTCTACTGACAGGTTCAACCATATGAACACAATGCTTGATGAGAAATTGGCCCATCAAAATGAGCTTAAAAAAATACTTGATGAAGATCAGTATAATAGCTGGAAAAAATCTTCAACTAAAATGAACAGAAGGTCAAAAGGAAGAGCCGGGCATCAACACGGTAAACACGGAAGAGGCCAAAAATAGTGAAATTGGATGATTAGATTGATTTTGAGTTTAGACGAGAACCACCCAATTGGGTGGTTTTTTTATTTAGTGACCAACAATTTCATTCCTATACTTAGTTCGTTCGAATCTAGACCATTGATCCTTTTTAAATCATCTACCGATAAATTATTATTCTTTGCAATAGAATATAAAGTATCACCTTTTTCAACAGTTATAAAAATATCGCTATCATCTATGGAGTTATCAGCCATGGCGTTATCAGCAATAGTGTTATCAGCAATACTATCGTCTTCATCCCTAAACTTGCCCTTGTCAATTTTTACTGCCCTCTTATAACCTTTCTGATCCAGCACAAGATCGTCATACTTGTATAATTCAAAAGTTTCAATAAAAGAAATTAGCTTCTTTGGATATTTGCGATCTGTAGCATATCCGGCTTTTTTAAGCCCCTTTGCCCATGCCTTATAGTCATCCGGTTTTAGATCAAACAAAAATTCATACCTCCCTCTGCCTGTCAAAAATATGGAGTGATCGTTAAATGAGCCTTCTGGCGTTGGGTATTTTCTAAAACACTCCCCCTTTTTATCGTCATCGTGATAAACGCGCTTTCCTTTCCATCCTGAGTGACATTTAATGCCGAAATGATTATTGGACTTTTTCGCCAAGGTACTCAGTCCATTTCCGGATTCCAAGATACCTTGGGCAAGGGTAATACTGGCAGGAATGTTATATTTTTCCATTTTATCAATGGCAATGTCTTTATAAGTTCCGATATAGGCCACGGTAAAATCATTGACCTGACCTGTGTTTTCCTTTTTATAAGATTCAAAAATAGCGTCACTTTTGGCGTTCAAATATTGTTCCCTGCTATCTATTTCCTTCTTTTTCGCCTTATTACCTACGGAACGATTTGTACCACAAGACCCCAAAACCAATAGGCCAAGTACCAATATTAAAAATCTGCTAAAATATTTCATACATCTATTAATGGTAATTTCTTTTTACTTAAACGCTTGTTCATTCCTTCTATCCCTTGCAGGCCTCCGGTATGAATAGCGAGTATGGAACTGTTTCTCTTAAAAAAGTTCTTTTTGACTAGATCCATAATACCGAACATCATTTTTCCGGTATAAATTGGATCCAAAGGTATGGTAGTTTGTTGATTAAAATCGTTGATAAAACTAATCAAAATTTCATTGATTTTAGCATATCCTCCAAAATGATATTCATGAATCAACTTCCAGCTGTTCTTTGAAACCGTTTTTTCATGAATAATATCCTGTAAAAACTCTCCTTTCAAACTAGGAAATCCGAGTATTGCTTGTCGGTTTGTGGCAGCGTTTATAAGTCCTGAAATTGTCCCTCCTGTACCAACTGAAACACATATATAATCAAACTCTCCATCTTCTTTGGTCAAAATCTCTTCACACCCTTTTATGGCCAGTTTATTTGTTCCCCCTTCCGGTATCTTGTAAAAATCACCAAATTCTGACTTTAAAGCTGCTATAAAATCAGGATCTGACTTCCTTCTGTATTCCTCTCTGGATACAAATTTAAATCGCATACCATTATCATGAGCAAATTTTAAGGTTGGGTTGGTTTGAAGTACATGGTCAACATCAAGACCCAGTTCCTCACCGCGAATAATTCCAATCGTTTTAAAACCTCCCCTTTTACCGGCATATGACAAAGCACTTATATGGTTAGAATAAGCTCCGCCAAAGGAAAGTAGGGTGTTAAATCCTCTTACTTTAGCCTCTATAAGGTTGTACTTTAGTTTGCGGTATTTATTGCCAGAAATAAAAGGATGTAATTCATCTTCTCGCTTCATGACAAGGTTTATACCCTTTTCTTTGAGTATCTCTAAATTTATGAGTTGATTCCTGCTTCTGGTCATGCCCTTTTAAAAATCATGAATAGGGATATGATTCAGCCAGACGTTCTGAGACACACATAGGTGCAGACGATAATAAGTTTGATTGACCACAGGATGAAATGTCTAAAACTGCGTAATAATTCACTATTTTTGCCGTCTGAGCTTTAAGAAAATTAAGCATGCTGGTGATTTGCATAAAATAAAGAAAAAGAAAAGTTGACAATGCAATTTAACAATAATAAATTAGACCCTGAGGATTTTTATTACAGTAAAGAAGGCTTTAAGGTATTTACAGAAACTTATCATTTAAAAAGAGGATATTGCTGTAAAAACAATTGCAGACATTGTCCCTATGGCTTCGACCCTAAAATCCCTTAAGCTTTTATCTCCTATTCAAAACCTACACAAACTCCTCATCCCATGTGATTTAACCAGAATAAATGGTCGATAATTACAGTTTACAGTCATTTCTTTGGTATGATTCTTGATAATAATTTGCTAACAGCAAAGTTTTGATTAAATATAATTTTATGAAGAATATTTACTTTTTGGCATCATTGGTTTTAATTCTTATCCTTAGTTCCTGTACTTCTGTAAATGTGTATTCAGATTATGATAAGGAAACGGATTTTACCGAATTTAAAACCTACGCATTTTATAAAAAAGGAATCGATAAGGTAGAAATTTCTGATCTTGATAAAAAAAGAATCCTGAGAGCCATTGAAAAAGAGCTCAAATTAAAAGGGTTGGTTCCTTCTGAAAATCCTGATCTTCTGGTAAATATCTTCACAAAGTCCCGAGAAAAAATCGATGTATATAACAACAATTATTATGGCTGGTATCCTTGGTATTATGGATATGGTTATGGATATGGTGGTCCTGGTTATGGATTTGGTTACACTAATGTGACTAGTTCTACCGAAGGTACCTTATTTATCGATTTGATCGACGCCAGGAAAAAAGAGCTTTCATGGCAGGGCATAGGAGTTGGTTTACTCTCTTATCACAAGAATATTGAAAAAAAAGAAGCGCGTATCAATGAATTTGTTAATCATATCATGACTCAGTACCCACCGGTACTGAAAGAGTAATGGTTGAATAAAACTTAAAATTTTAGCAATTAGCAGTTTATATTGAATCAATTTCTTCCTGCACTATTTCCCACTGACTCATCAGTTCTTCGACCTTTAGCTTCTTGTCGTTATACAACTTAAAAAATTGTTCATCCTCCTGAAGTAATTTAAAGTTTTCAGCAATTTGAGCATCATCGTTAATAATCATCTTCTCTAAATCAGAAATTTCTGCTTCAATCTTACTCAGTCGATTTTGAAGTTTTTTCCGCTGCTTTTGATCCGTATGGTTTTGCTTACCTCCTTTGGTGACATTGTCGCTTGATTCCTTTTTGGTTTTCATTTCGACCGCCCTCATATCTTCCAGTTCATGTTGCTCCAGGAAATAATTAATATCTCCCAGATACTCCTTAATTCCTCCTTCTCTAAAAGAATAAACGGTTGAAGCCAGGTCTTGTAAAAAATCCCTGTCATGGGATACTAGGATCAGTGTACCTTCAAATTGTTTTAAGGCCCTTTTAAGTACATTTTTTGATGCAATATCAAGATGGTTCGTAGGCTCATCCATGATAAGTACATTAAACGGATGCAACAGCATTTTACACAAGGCCAGACGATTTCTTTCTCCTCCAGACAACACTTTTACTTTTTTCTCTACTTCATCTCCTCTGAAAAGAAAGGATCCTAACATATCGCGAACCCTAACCCGATTCCCATCACTGGCTTCATTTTCCATGGTTTCAAGAATAGTCAACTCTCCATCCAAATATTCTGACTGATTTTGTGCGAAGTAACCAATTTGTACATTGTGACCTAATTTCAAGTCTCCATCAAAACTGATTTCACCGACCATGATCTTGGCAAGCGTCGATTTTCCCTGACCGTTTTGACCTACAAAGGCAATTTTACTCCCTCGTTCAATCAGCATATTGACATCTTCTAAGACCTGATTTTCGCCGTAGTTCTTAGCAACTTCTTCTGCCTCCACAACAACTTTGCCCGGGGTTTTTGAAACTGAAAAACGCACATTCATGACAGCGTTATCATCTACATCAACCTCAATACGTTGCACCTTATTCAGTTTTTTGATCAATGATTGGGCCATGGAAGCCTTACTGGCTTTGGCTCGAAATTTTTCAATCAACTGCTCAGTCTGTTTGATTTCCTTATCCTGGTTTTTTTGAGATTGTAACTGTTTTTCTTTGATCTCGTTTCTCAGTAACAAATATTGAGAATAAGGCTTCTTATAGTCGTAGATCTGACCTAAGGATATCTCAATAGTTCTGTTGGTCACATTGTCAAGAAACATTTTATCGTGAGACACCATCATGATGGCTCCACTGAACCCTTTCAAAAAGTTTTCAAACCATATTATAGATTCTATGTCCAAATGATTGGTAGGCTCATCAAGCAACAAGATATCGTGTTTTTGTAATAACAATTTTGCCAATTCTATCCTCATCCTCCATCCTCCCGAAAAAGTATTGGTCATTTGATGAAGATTCTCTTGTTTAAATCCAAGTCCCGAAAGAATTTTTTCTGTTTCCCCTTGATAATTATATCCCCCAATCAATTCATATCGATGTGATAATTCATCAAGGTCGTGCATTAAGTCATGATAATAATCGCTTTCATAATCAGTTCTCTCAGCCAATTGAGTATTCACTACTTCTAGTTTTTTCTCAATGTCTTTAATTTCCTTAAAAGCCTGATAAGCTTCTTCAATCACTGTTCTTCCCTCTTCGAAATCTATATCCTGTTTCAGGAAACCAAGGCTGATATCCTTATCAAAGGCCATAGATCCCCGATCATATTCCTGTTCTCCGGAAACGATTTTCAACAAAGTGGATTTACCAGCTCCATTTTTACCAACGAGCCCTATACGATCTCCGGCATTTAACTTAAAAGTAATTCCCGAAAACAATTCTTCTCCAGAAAAGGAAACGGTAATATCATGGGCGTTCAGCATTATTCAGTCTTAAAAATTTATCTTTGCAAAAGTAACTGAAACTTGTCAATCCACAATGCTGAAAAAAGGTTCTAAATTATACAGTGTTTTTTACAACAAATGTCCTCAATGTCAAGAAGGTAGATTCTTCCAACATGGAATAACGCTAAACCTTAAGCGAAATTTAGAAGTTGATAAGAACTGTGAAAGTTGCGGATTAAAATACATGATCGAACCTTCATTTTTCTACGGAGCCATGTATGTATCCTATGCGCTTACCGTTGGTTTGGCTGTTGCCATTTTTATAATTTCCTATGCACTGGGCTTAGGTCTCATCGGTTCTTTTATAGCAATCTTCGTAATTTTAATTGCATTGATCCCTCTAACCATGAGGATTTCCAGATTGTTATACATCAATATGTTTGTGCATTTTAAAAAGAAGGAAGTTTAATTCTTTTGTTTAAACCTTTTGATGTCAATATCCTGATCCAAAGCCTGATCATTTTCAAGAAATTGATATAATTTTTTAGCCATTAAAGGAGCGATCATCACTCCTCTGGTTCCCAAACCATTCAGCAAAGCAAGCCTGTGATTGTCTTTATGAACGCCCAGCAATGGCCGCCTGTCTCCTGTTGTAGGCCTTACACCTGCTTCATGTGCTACAATATCATAATCGCAGGTAATTACCGTTTTCAGTTTATCTTCAAGTTCCTTTCTCCCTTCTGCTGTCGGGATATTTGTTTTATCAGACCAGTTAAAGGTTGCACCAACTTTGTAGAGATCGTCGCCTAAAGGCAAAATAAAAACAGCTGATTTAATCACATCATCTAGTTTTAAATCAGGTGCATGAATGGTCAGTAATTCACCTTTGGTTCCGTTTAGTGGTAACTTATTAAAAAATGGGTTGCTCTTCAATCCATTGCCCTCACAAAAAACGATTCTATTGGCAGTACGATTCTTATATTCAATATGCGTCTCCCAGGTGATGATACGATCATGCCTGAAGGTTTCTTCTATCAATCGACCTTCATTTTTCAAATACTCACGGTAAGCGGAGACCAATTCCCTAACCCTGATACGCCCTGTATGTTTGACCCTGCCAGCTTGAAAGGGTGCAACAACATGCTTAGCCTCCAACTTGACGAGTTCGGGATGCATAAATTCCTGAAGTGCGGGCTTATCACTGGCGATAAACCAATTGTTTTGTTCTTCTATACTTTTAAATGTCCGGTAAATATCTAGTGGCTGATCAAAAGTACCTTTCAGTTTCTTTTCAAGTGAAAGGTAGAAAGGTATCGCCATGTCCAACTGTTCTTTGGCATTCCACACAGGCGTGAACCTTTTCAGAATTACAGGATTATACATGCCTCCGGCCACCAAGGAAGAAGTTTGAGAGCTATCTTCATATACTATATAGGACTTTTCTTGCCTTTTAAGTTCTTCTGCCAAAGCTATTCCAGCCAAGCCCAATCCTACGATAATATAATCAACACTTGTATCCAAAGTCTACAATCTCTTTAAAAATTCATTCAGGATTCAAAGATACTATTTAGCGGATAACTATGTGGTATAATTTCTCAGCGGTTCCCAGATGAAACCTTCACTTCTCACCCCTTCATCTCTCACCCCCTCACCTCCGATCACCTGGGAACAAGGCATAAAAAAAACCCCTGCCTTTCAGCAGAGGTTCTTTTCTTATTAACTCAGTAATTAGTAATTCCACATATCGAGCTCCCTATCTCGAATGTCTTCTTTAAGTTTATCTGATTCCAAAACTTGAAAAAGTGAATTTCCCTTAATATATTCTGCAACATCACGGTTGCCATAAATATTCTCTTCTCTATAGATGATTGCGTTGAATCGTCTAGCGTTCAGTAAGTGATCATAAGACAGCGGAAACGCTGAATTCTTTTGGTTGAACACTTTCATGTCATGCGTTGTGTATCTCGCTCCCGGATACCATACCCAAAACAATTCAATTAATTCATCCTGTGATCCTTCACTATCGATGAAGTTTACGTCCGGTGCTACCGGTGCAACTCCCAATAATCTGTATTTCAATTCTCCTTGACGCTTGTCAAAATACCATACACCCTTAATTCTGAAACCTTCGATGTCTCCAGCAGTAATATCTCTTCTGTCAACATATTCATCAGTAAGTACCTCACCCGCATTCAATCTTTCAATACCGGCATCCGAGGTGTCAATTCTGGCCAACCTGCCTGAAATGTCCTTCAGGGTCAACTTGTCTTCGAAATAAGAGTCATCATATACATCAATGATCTCACCGCTTTTGATTCCTCTTAATAAAGTATCGTATAAAGACCTTCTTGTTGAACTGATATTACTTGTGTCAACAGGGTAATAGAAAGGCATGTTGATCTTTTCATTAAGATCTACGTATTCCCATACTACTTTTGACCATAAGATATCTCTGTCATCAATATATCCA
>CBDULU010000036.1:0-10414 GCA_965368155.1 uncultured Flavobacteriaceae bacterium | reverse complement strand
TTTTGCTGGGCTATATATCTAGGGTCTTCGGGATCTTCAGGAATATCAATTGCATCGGTTACCGTGATCCTAACGGTGTTTGATTTGATTTGCTCTCCCTCATAAGTTACTGTTGCTGACGGAATGGTAAAGGTCCCCTTGGCTGTTGGCTGGATCACATAGGTATAGGTCAATTTATAAGAGGTCTTTCCATTGATGGAAGAGAAACTACTAGACTGACTGGGTCCTGCAAGTACTTTAAAATTATTAAAATCAGGAGGTGTAAAATCATCGCCACCCTGACGGTCAATAGAAAATTCTATTCTCAATCTTTCGTTCAGACCAAGCTCAGATTTGCTCACAACAGTTTTAAACGTTACCTGAGCGACAACACTTTGCACTGTTACTAATAAGATCAATATGGTTAAATACTTCCTTTTCATTTTATGAGCTTGCATTACAAATTATCCTAACGATAAGTTGCTGCTTTTATTTACCAATCTTTTTCCTGATTTACTTTTTTGCCTTTAGCCTTCTTGGCATTCACTTTTTGTTGGGTCTTATTTTCTTCATTGTTCATCGCCTCTAAAAGCTGTTCAATCTGTTGCTGGCTTAGCTGATTAGGCTGAGGTTGCTTATTCTGCTCCTTTTTGTCACCTTCATTCTTCTGATCCTGCTGATCATTTTCATCATTCTCATTGTCGCCCTCATTCTTATCCTGATCTTTTTTGTCATCTTCCCCCTCATCTTGGTTCTGATCCTTGTTCTCGCTATTTTGATCCTGATTCTCATCCTGATCCTGATCTTTATTTTGATCCTTGTCTTTGTCCTTGTTCTGATCTTTATTCTGATCGTTTTGCTGCTGGTCTTTCAACAACTTTTGCGCCAGGGCTAAATTATACCTGGTTGTTTCATCATTAGGATTCAACAAAAGAGAATTCTTATAGGCTGCAATTGCCTTGTCATATTGCTTTTGTTTCATCATCACATTACCAATATTATGAAATGATTTTTCTCTTGTTTCGGTCTCTCCGGCACTTTTGGCTACCAGCTCATATAGCGGTAAGGCTTCTTCCAATCTATTCTGCTCATAAACAGCATTTCCCAAATTATAACCCGCTGTAGAATAATTAGGGTTTGCCTTTAAGGCCTTTTTATATTTTACTTCGGCATCAACAAATCGTTTCTGTTTAAACAAATCATTCCCTGATCTGAGAATTTGTTTTTCAGCCAGTTTAATTTTAACGGGTTCTTGTTGTTCTTTTTCCTTTTCCTGAGCGAATAGACTCAAGGGTAAAAAGATCCACATATAGACTATATTTTTCATTTTACCTTTCATTAAATAAATTCAATTTTTGTACCCATTTGGTTTTCTTATTCAACAAGAAAACGTCTAAGACCAAAAACAGCAATCCGAACCCAACAAACCATTGAAACTGATCCTTATAATCAGAAAACTGTTTTGATTCAAATTCCTTTTTATCCGCTTTAAGTAAAAGCTCTTCCACGTATTCAACCGTCTTGGAGGTCTTATTTCCGTAAATATACTTTCCCTCTCCGTTTTCCGCTATGTCTTTTAGTGTCTCTACATTTAATTTTGTGATGACCACTTCATCCTTGTTATCTTTCTTATAACCCAAAAACTTTCCATTGCTTTTGACAGGAATTGGACCTCCTTTATTCGAACCAACACCAATAGTGTAAGTCCTTATTCCAATGTCTGTGATTTCTTTGGCGATTTTTCCTGAATTTTCTTCATGATCTTCTCCGTCAGAAATCACAAAAAGAAACCTGTTTGTTTGGGTATCATCATCAAAGAAAGTTTTAGATAGTTCCAAAGCTTCATTAATGGCAGTTCCTTGAGAGGAAACCATATCCGGGCCCGCATTTTGCAAAAACATCTTGGCCGCCCCGTGATCAGTTGTAATCGGAAGCAAAGGATAGGCATTCCCGGCATATATAATAATTCCTACCCTGTCACTACCCAATTTATCAATGATCTTCGAAATGATCTGCTTCGATTTCTCTAATCTGTTTGGTGCAATATCTTCGGCCAACATACTCTTTGAAACATCAAGTGCGAAAACAATATCAACCCCTTGCCTTTTAACTGTCTTTAGTTGGGTACCCATTTTTGGATTTACCATAGCGATAATCAAGAATGATAAGGCTAAAAGCACAAAAATCATTTTTAAGGCTGGTTTAAAAACGGATTTCTGAGGGCTTAACTCATTCAACAAGGAAAGATCAGAAAATTCTTTTTGCTTTCTTAATTTCCAAACCCAGGTCAGCAAATAAAATAGCAACAAGATCGCAACTGCGATAAACAAGTAAAAATATTTTGGTTCTTCTATTTGATACATATGCTATTCACCTAAATAAAACTTCTATAAACCGTAAATCTCATCAACATTTCGAGTAAGATTAAAAACCCTGCAAACATGAGTAACGGTCTGTATTTTTCCTGATAATTATAATATTTAAATTCTTCAATTTCAGTTTTTTCCAGCTTATTTATTTCATCATAAATAGCCTCTAACTTTTTATTCCCAGTCGCTCTAAAATATTTTCCATCTGTTTCAGCAGCGATATATTTTAAAAGCTCCTCATCAATTTCTACAGGTGCATTTCTAAAGATGAGTTTCCCATTAAGGTCCTTAGCCACCGGAAACAATGCGGTTCCATTCGTTCCAAGGCCAATAGTATATACCTTAATATTCAACTCCTTGGCGAGTTCTGTTGCCGTCTTTGGGTCGACAAATCCGGTATTGTTCACCCCGTCAGTCAGAAGTATGATCACTTTACTTTTGGCTTTACTGTCCTTTAGTCTGTTCACCGCAGAACCAAGTCCCATTCCTATGGCCGTACCATCTTCTATCTGCCCCCATCTTATCTTCCTAATGGTGTTTTGAATAATTGTTTTATCACTGGTAATAGGTGTTTGTGTAAAGCTTTCGCCAGCATATACCACAATCCCAATTCTGTCATTGGGTCTTTTTTGCACAAACTTACTCGCAACCCCTTTCAACGCCTCCAATCTGTTAGGCTTCAGATCTTTCGCCAGCATACTGGCAGAAACATCAATGGCCATTACAATATCAATACCTCGAGTCGTTTTTGTTCTTTTACTTACTTCCACATTACGAGGACGAGCCAGAGCTATAATCAGTAATGAAATAGCTAATAATCTGAACAAATAAAGTATCGGCTTCAGTTTGGCCCATATATTCTTATGTTCAAAGCTCGCTATACTCGGCATATTCAAATCTGCACTGTCTTTCTTTCTAACAAAGAAATACCAGATCGCCATGACCGGAATCAGCAATAATAACCACAAAAATTCCGGATTTGTGAATTCCATATTACTGCCCATCTTCTTCTTCTTTAGGTTCTACCTGAATTGGATGCAGGACATCGATAATTCCTTCTGCATCTCCCCTGTGAAGGGCAATTTCATTTTGAAGCGGTTTCGATTTAGCAAACTTGACCAAATCGGCTTCCTGCAGTAACTTCTGCAATTTGTACAAGGTTTCCTTTGGAATATTGAGATTACTACTACTGTTGAAATCGGTAATTGTTTCCAATAATTCATCTGTTGTTGACTCCAAGGCCGGAATATTCAACTCTTTTTCGATAAAAGTTCTGACAATGTCTGTTAATTCCACATAATATAATTTGATCTTATTTTGAGAAATAAGCTCCTTCCCATCCAGCTCTTTTAATCTCATTTTTGCTGCATCGAATGGTGGAATTCTCGAAATAATCTCTTCTTCTGTAGGTTTATCCCTTAAAACAAAATATAAAATCAATCCTATAACTATTAGCAAGGCAATTAAGCCCCAGAAATAATTCAAATAATCACTGAAGAGATACGGTTCATTCTGAATTTCCTTAATATGATGCATGGGTTGCTTAATGGTATCAACCTCAACTGTTGCTACATCAATGATCACCTGATCAGTTAAAAAACGTTTGTCCCTGATAAAAATTTCTTGCCCAGGTATTACGTATCGCCCACTGTCAAAACTAGTTAGCGTATATTTTTTGATCAATTGATTCTTTAAAGAATCGATTTTGTGGGCTGTAACTACTCCGATTCTATTTAAACTGTCCGATTCGAATTTAGGAAACCTAACATCTTCTGTTTGATCAACAATGATCTCATAATTGAATTGTTCTCCAATTCTGATGCTGGTAGTATCTATTTTAGTCGAAACCTGTCCATATCCCGCAAAGCCCATGAGAAATGCAGATAATACAATGAACTTTTTAAAAGACACAACATAGCCTAAGCTCTTTGAGTCTTTTAAAAAATCCATGATTTTATATGCATAAAATATATTTCTCATTCTATTATTTTCATTTTTACCACAGCATTTTCAAATCACCTGTTAAGCCCTTCTTTTAAAATATCCCAGAAGCTTTTTAACATAACTCTCATCAACTCTTGTATTGATAACTCCTGATCCGCTTTTGGTAAAGGAATCTTCAAAATAATCAACTGACTGAAGGTAGTTTGCCCGATAATTCCTTCTTACTGTTTTTGAATTGGTATTGACCAACACAATTTCTCCACTCTCGGCATCCCTCATGGGAACCATTCCTAATTTTGGCAACTCAGTCTCTAGTTTATCGTATACCCTTATCCCGGTAACATCATGCTTCTTTCCAACAATTTTTAAGGCATTGTCATAGCCAGTATCGATAAAATCCGATAAAATAAATACAATGGCCTTCTTCTTCATTACGTTGGAGAAGTATCTTAAGGCTTGGGTAAGGTCAGTTTTTTTACTGTTAGGTTTGAATTCTATGAGTTCCCTAATGATTCTAAGCACATGGGTTTTCCCCTTCTTAGGTGGTATAAACAATTCTATCTCATTAGAGAACAATAACAATCCTACTTTGTCATTGTTTTGAATTGCTGAAAACGCAAGTGTGGCACTAATTTCGGTTAGGATGTCTCTCTTGAATTGCCCTGTAGTGCCAAACGATTCCGATCCGCTGATATCCACAACGAGCATCATGGTCAATTCGCGTTCCTCTTCAAAAACCTTGACATAAGGCTCACTATACCTTGCGGTCACATTCCAGTCAATTGATCTGATATCATCCCCGAACTGATACTGTCGTACTTCAGAAAAAGTCATACCGCGCCCTTTAAAGGAACTGTGATATTCGCCAGAGAAAATATGGTCAGACAATCTTCTTGTCTTGATCTCGATCTTTCTAACCTTTTTAAGTAATTCTTTAGTATCCACTAGCCGGTAATCTAATTAAACTTCTCAATTTTTTATTTCCTGAATTCCATAGACAGGAAAAACGATTGTGTTGCTTATCATTGAACTGATTATGGTACTTCTACTTCGTTAACGATCTTGTTGATGATGTCAACTGAAGTAATGTTTTCAGCTTCGGCTTCGTAAGTGATTCCAACCCTGTGACGCAACACATCATGTACTACGGCGCGAACGTCCTCAGGAATTACATATCCCCTTCTTTTGATAAAAGCATAACATTTCGAGGCCATTGCCAAGTTGATACTACCCCTAGGAGATGCTCCAAAGCTGATCAAAGGTTTAAGTTCAGCCAAACGATATTCATCCGGATAACGAGTAGCAAAAATGATATTTAGGATATACTTTTCAATTTTCTCATCCATATATACTTCTTTTACGGATGCTCTTGCCCTGATGATCTGCTCTACAGATACTACCGGATTTACCGAATCAAAACCTCCACTGAGATTTTGTCTCATAATCACTTGTTCATCATTCATTTTCGGGTAATCAATTACAGTTTTAAGCATAAATCTATCGACCTGTGCTTCAGGTAAAGGATAAGTTCCTTCCTGCTCAATCGGGTTCTGAGTAGCCAGTACCAAAAATGGTTCAGGCAATTTAAAAGTCGTATCACCGATGGTTACCTGATGTTCCTGCATCGCTTCAAGCAAGGCAGACTGTACTTTGGCAGGCGCCCTGTTGATCTCATCAGCTAAGACGAAGTTTGCAAATATAGGACCCTTTTTTATTGAGAAATCATTCTCTTTCATGTTAAAGATCATGGTACCGATAACATCAGCGGGCAATAGGTCAGGAGTAAACTGTACCCTGCTAAACGATCCTTTAACGGCTTTAGACAAGGTGTTTATTGCCAGTGTCTTAGCCAATCCTGGGACCCCTTCCAGCAAGATATGACCATCTCCAAGTAACCCAATAAGCAACCTTTCAAGCATGTGTTTCTGCCCTACTATAACCTTATTCATCTCCAGTTGAAGCAGGTCGACAAATGCACTTTCTCTCTCTATTTTTTCGTTGATCAATCTGATATCAACATTTGCGTTTTGTGTATCCATTTATCTTTTTAAATTTCTATTCATTTTTAGACAACAAGGGCAACAAATCTAAGGGTTAGCTCAGTTTTTTCTTGTTAAAATTTGGTTAAAAGTATAAAATAAAAAAACTCGCCAAAGTGGCGAGAATCGGGTATCAATACTGTTCTTCCTTATTCGGAAAATCACGAGATTTCACATCCGAAATATAGCTTCTAAAGGCATTACCCATTTCTGTATAAAGATCAAGATATCTTCTCAAAAATCTAGGACTGAATTCATGCGTCATTCCCAACATATCATGTGTGACTAAAACCTGACCATCTACGCCGTCACCAGCGCCGATTCCAATCACAGGAATCGATATACTTTCTGCAACTTCTCGCGCCAATTTGGCTGGTACTTTTTCCAGTACAATGGCGAAACAGCCCAATTCTTCCAAAAGTTTAGCGTCTGCTTTTAATTTATCTGCCTCTTCTTCTTTTCTTGCCCTAACCGAATAGGTGCCAAATTTATAAATTGATTGTGGTGTTAATCCCAAGTGGCCCATGACCGGAATTCCGGCTGAAAGAATTCGAGTGATAGATTCCGATATTTCAGCGCCACCTTCCAACTTTACCGAATGCCCTCCGGATTCTTTCATGATCCTAATTGCCGAATCCAGTGCCTGTCTTGAATTTCCCTGATAAGTACCAAAAGGAAGATCTACAACCACCAAGGCCCTCTCAATGGCTCTAACAACCGAAGATGCATGATAAATCATTTGATCAAGGGTAATAGGTAAAGTGGTTTCATGACCAGCCATGACATTCGAAGCCGAATCTCCAACTAAAATAATATCTATACCAGCGTGATCAACTATTTTTGCCATGGTATAGTCATAAGCGGTAAGCATGGCTATTTTTACTCCCTGCTTTTTCATCTCCACCAAAGTCTTGGTTGTGATTCTTTTATACTCCTTTTTAGCTGTTGACATAAGTAAGATTTAGCAAGGCTAAAATAACGATAATTTTTATTCGGAAACCCCGACAGATTATTTATTTTGATCAGTGTAATTTACCCTCGATCACGTTCCCTTTTTATGAACTACTTTGACCAAATTTGGAAAAATTGCAGGCGCAAAATTCTTAACAGGCTCATAAAGTACCGATTCTGTTGTCTTTTTCTTCTCCATAAATCGAATTGAGGCATTAATCTCATCATAAACAATCAGTACGATGCTCAAAATCAAGGCATACTTTAAGAATCCAAAAATACCACCCACCATTTTATTGAAGAATCCCAAGGCAATTGTTTCAGCAATTTTTGTCATCGCCTTTCCTAATAATACCAAGGCGATCAATATGATCAAAAAGGTCCCGGCAAAGGCCACTACCTGTATCATAGATTCATCCCAACTCACGCTATCTTTAAGAAAATCTCCTAAAAAATAAGAAAAATGAATGGCCCCATAAACGCCCAAAACAAGCCCAACCAGAGTTGTAACCTCAACAAATAGGCCTTTCATAAAACCATTGACGGTACCAAAAATCAAGATAATTCCGATCACTATATCTATTGTATTCATAACTGTATTTAACTTTTTATTACTGTAATTTCCTCATCGATATAAACGAGTATTTTCTCCAGAACTTCAAAATTCATTTTTTGTAAAACTAAGGCATAATTATTAATTTGAAGCTGGTGGTTCTCACTTGGTTTCCCTGTTTTATAATCGATTACCGTAACTTTTTGTTCTTCAATGACCAATCTGTCGGGAATTACTACTTGTCCCGATTCGGTTAGGATTTCCCTTTCATTTATGATCAAAAGTCCAGGTTGAAAATAGGTCCTTAACAAGGGATGAGTAACGATACTCATGATCAGATTTCGGATATGATTCAGTTCAGAATTTGCTAAAAATCCTTTATTCATGAATAGTTCAAGCGTTTTTTCTACATCATCCTCTGTATTAATTTCGGCCATCATTTCATGGATCAGGTTTCCATAGCCAATGGCCCTGTTCCTTTCTGAATCCCACAATAATTCTGAATTTGCCACAATATGAATTTGGTGTTCCTTCCAGGAACTGCTGATGAATCCCAATTGGGTTTCCGGATAGGTATCAGATGTGTTTTTGCTGCCAATTCTATTTTTATCTCCGAATTCGTATCTTAAAAGATCCTCTTCCCACCTCCCTTTAGCGCTAAGAAATTCAATAATTAAATCACCGCTTGAACCGATACTGCCTTTGGAGCTTTTCTTTTCTGAAAGAACATACAATTGTTCCACAGCTCTCGTTAAACACACATATAACAAATTAAAACTGTCCAATTCTTTTTCCCTGCGTTGCTTTTTATAAATATCTGTTCCGTGCTGACCTGTCTTTTTGATCCCAGATGAAGCATCTACCAAAATACTGTCAAAGCCATTAAAGTGCTCCGCATCCAAATCTTTATACCAGGCTTTGGGCTCTCTTTCATAGTAAAGATCAAGGTTATATGGAAAAATCACTACAGGAAATTCCAGGCCCTTAGACTTGTGAATTGTCATGATTCTTACCGCTTTAACATCTTCAGAATTCACAATGTTCAGCTTTTCTTTTTTCTCCTCCCAATAGGCTAAAAATGAAATATTCTTTTGTGATTTTCTTTGCGTATAGTCAAAAACAAAATCCATAAAAAACTGTAGAAATGCATCTGAATCAGTGGTCAAACGAAAACTTCTGATCATATCCTCAACGCCTTCGAAAATTGAATATTCATCAAATCTTTGAGAATTGTAGTATATCCCATGCGCTTTAAGCTCCTTAAAAATTACCTCTGTTTCACAGTGAATTAATCCTTCCAGAAATTGGTGTTTTTCGAAAGATATTCCCAAGTGATCATAGAGAAAATTCAAAACGTCAAATTTTGCCTCCTCATTCTTATCGTCTGCCAGCATACTTAACAAACTGATGATAAAGTGAACTTTGGTATTGTTCTTAATCAATAAGGTTTCGGAACTCACAATATCCACACCTTGTTCAGTAAGGTATTTTGCAATTGCAGCACCTTCTTTCTTTTTTCTTACCAGAATACATATTTCATTTGGATCAAATTGTTCCAAAAGCTCCAAAATAGTTTTATGCACCAACTCAGGAAATACCTCATTTCGCAGTTCAATATTTCTTAGGGATTCTGTAAACTCCAACCTGACATAACCTCCTTCTTTGCTATTCGTAATTTGCTGGTTTCCTAATTTATATAGGTCCGTGTAAGATTCGTTGGAAAAATGTTCAGCAATATGACTGAAAAAATCATTGTTGAAATTGATAATCTCTTGGTGACTCCGATAATTTGTCTCTAAATGCTGCAAATTTTTTGAGATCTGAAAAGGATTCGCCAGATAATCGTTAAGATCAGAAGACAAACTAATAAATTGCTCTGCCCGTCCTCCTCGCCATCGATAAATGGCCTGTTTGGCATCACCTACCAACATTAAACCTGCTTCCTCAGCACTCAAGGCATTGTCAATTAATGGTATCAGATTCTGCCATTGCAATCCGGAAGTATCCTGCATTTCATCAATAAAAAAATATTTAAACCGCTCTCCCAGTTTTTCATAGATAAAAGCGGCTGGCTCATTGATCAGGTGGTCACTGATCAACTGATTGAACTCCGCATTTAACCTAATATTGTTATTGGTTTTGATCTCTCCTAAGGCTTGATTAATGGTATTGATGACGGCAAGAGGTACCAGGTTTTTTAAGATCAGCTCATTCAATTTGAATTTTTCATACACACTAAACACATCCCCGTATATGTTCACTAGTTGATCCGAAATACTATCGATGGCTGAAGTTACGCGCTCAGGTTTGTTTTTACCATAGAAATTCCTTTGCTCAACATTTCTCGAAGTACTACTTTCCCAGTTAAAATCCTTATCCTCTAACTTCTGGGTCATCTTGATAAAGAATTTTGGAAGTTGAGATCTCTGAAAATCTTTGTGGTCTATCCCATGCTCACTGATCAAATCAAGGGCCTTCTCTCCAATTTCCTTAATACGCGCCTGATAGATTCTTTGTTCCTTTCTCAACTTGATCGATAGATCAGAAAAAGACGTCAAGCTTTTTACAACCAGTTTGTC
>CBDULU010000035.1:0-10438 GCA_965368155.1 uncultured Flavobacteriaceae bacterium | reverse complement strand
TGGAACAACTGCAAAGGAAGCCCAAAAGCATTTTAAAACAGTAGTAGAAGCCAAGCTTCCTTCTGTGGAAAGTGTGCTGAATTCAGTCAATGCTTATTTTATAAAGTAAAACCATTCACGATGAACAGAACAAGGCGACTTAGACGAAGCGAGAACATCAGAAGACTGGTAAGAGAAAACAGCCTTCAACTCAATGATCTCGTATACCCAATTTTTATTGAAGAAGGACAAGGTATTGAGACTGAAATAGTTTCAATGCCCGGTATTAAAAGATTCTCTCTAGATAGGATTTCCAAAGAACTTGATGAAATCAGTCAATTGGATATTCCTGCGGTACTGCTTTTTGGTATTCCGAGTTCAAAAGATGAGATTGGCTCTGAGACCTGGAATGATCAGGGTATTATTCAACAAGCCATCCGATTTATCAAAAAACACTATCCACAATTATATGTGATCACGGATGTTTGTTTTTGCGAATATACCAGTCATGGTCATTGCGGAATTATCCATGACAATGATGTGGACAATGATGCGACCCTGGTAAATATTGCCAAACAGGTGGTATCTCACGCTAAAGCAGGGGCTGATATGGTAGCTCCTTCCGGGATGATGGATGGCATGATCGCAGCGATACGCGAAGCTTTGGACCAAACTGGCTTTCCAAATCTTCCGGTAATGTCATACGCCGTTAAATATGCTTCCGCATTTTACGGACCGTTTAGAGACGCTGCCGATTCTACACCTAGTTTTGGCGATCGAAGAACCTATCAAATGGATCCTTCCAATCGTGATGAGGCCCTGAGAGAAGCTAATTTTGATGATCAGGAAGGCGCTGACATCCTGATGGTGAAGCCTGCCCTCTCCTATCTCGATATCATTAGAGATATAAAGAATAACTTTGACCGCCCTGTTGCCTGTTACAATGTAAGTGGAGAATATGCCATGATAAAAGCTGCAGGTGAAAAAGGATGGATAGATGAAGAAAAAGTAATGATGGAAAGCTTGTTGTCTATGAAAAGAGCGGGAGCTGACATTATCATCACTTATTTCGCAAAAGATGTGGCAAAATTTCTATTGAAAGAATAGATAAAGTTAAGGACGTAAAAATCAAGAAATGAAATTAGAAAAATCAACAGATCTGTATCATAAAGGACAAAAAAATCTTGTTGGAGCTGTTAATTCTCCGGTAAGAGCCTTTAAATCAGTAGGTGGTGTACCTGTGTTTATTGATCACGCTAAAGGGACTAAGATCTTTGATGTGGATGGTAATGAATATATAGATATGGTTCTTTCCTACGGACCAATGATCTTGGGTCACCGTCATAAAAAAGTAGAAAGATCCATTAAAAAAGCCTTAAAAAAGGGCTATACTTTTGGAGCCTCAACAAATAAAGAGATCAAACTGGCGAAAATGGTCTGTGATGCCTTTCCTGGTATGGATAAAGTTCGTTTTGTCAATTCAGGTACCGAGGCGGTTCTCAGTGCCATCAGGCTGGCGAGAGCTTATACCGGGCATAACAAGATTATTAAATTTTCAGGCTGTTATCACGGTCATTCAGATGCCTTACTTGTAGCGGCCGGATCTGGCTTGGCGACATTGAGTCTTCCCGGTAGCAAAGGTGTTCCGGATGAAGCAGTAAAAAATACCCTTATCGCAGAATACAACAATCTTGAAAGCGTCACAAAACATCTGGATGCCCATAATGATATTGCAGCGGTGATTATTGAACCCATTGCCGGAAATATGGGAGTGATAGAACCTACTCAGGAATTCATTCAACAACTGAGATCAATTACTCTTGAAAGGGGAATCTTATTGATCATGGATGAAGTAATGACAGGGTTTAGATCAAAATTTGGCGGAGCTCAGGAATTATTGGGTGTTGAGGCCGATATCACTTGTTTGGGAAAAGTGATCGGAGGCGGCTTTCCAGTCGGTGCCTATGGAGCAAGAAATGAAATTATGGAAATGGTAGCGCCATTAGGAGATATGTATCAGGCCGGAACACTTTCTGGCAACCCAATCGCGATGGCTTGTGGAATAGCCACTTTAAAAGAGCTCAAAAGACAAAATCCTTATAAATCATTTCAGAAGAAAGCTTTAAAGATCAAAGAAATGCTTCTTTCATCAGCCGCAAAGTATGGAGTTGACTTACAGGTGAACCATTTTGGCTCAATGATCAATCCATTTTTTACGAGTCAGGAAGTAACCGATTTTAAATCGGCTCAATTAAGCAATACCAACAGTTTTAAAGTCTTTTTCTGGCAGATGATGGAGCATGGCGTGTTCTTACCGCCCTCTCAATTTGAGGCCTGGTTCCTCTCATCAGCCTTAGACAAAAAAGACCTTAAAAAGTTGGAAATAGCGATTGACCTTTCCATGGCTAAAGTCGCAGAAAAACAAAAAAAGTAAAATAAGATACTGAACAAGAAATATTGTTTGCATATACCGTGTTAAAATTATGATCAAAAACGATTTATATCTAAGGGCCTTAAGAGGCGAAACTGTTTCAAGACCTCCTGTCTGGATGATGCGTCAGGCAGGTAGATATTTACCTGAATTTATTGCGATTAGAGAAAAATATGATTTTTTCACACGCTGCAGAACTCCAGAGCTGGCGTCGGAAATAACGGTACAGCCCATCCGAAGATACGGCATGGATGCAGCCATCTTGTTTTCTGACATTCTGGTAGTACCACAGGCTATGAATATCCCCTTTGAAATGAAGGCAGGGCTTGGTCCTTATCTGCCCAATCCTATCAGGTCGCAGAAAGATGTTGATCAAACTATCGTTCCTGACATCAACGAAGAATTAGGTTATGTAATGGATGCCATTAAAATGACCAAGGAAATGTTGAATAATGAGATTCCATTAATTGGTTTTGCAGGATCACCATGGACCGTTTTTTGCTATTGCGTTCAAGGACAAGGTTCAAAATCTTTTGACAAGGCCAAAGAGTTTTGTTTTACACAACCAGTAGCTGCACATCAGTTACTTCAGAAAATTACCGATACGACCATCGCTTATTTAAAAGAAAAGGTCAAAGCCGGAGTTGATGCAGTTCAGATTTTTGATTCTTGGGGAGGAATGTTGTCTCCTATTGATTACCAGGAATTTTCCTGGAAGTATATCCAACAGATCATAGACGCCCTTCATACAGAAGCTCCTGTAATCGCTTTTGGCAAGGGATGCTGGTTCGCTTTGGAAGAAATGGCAAAATCAAAAGTTGCTGCCTTGGGTGTCGACTGGACCGTTAGCCCGAAAACAGCGCGCGCACTAACGCATAATAGCATTACTTTACAAGGGAATTTGGATCCGTCGAGGTTGTTATCACCTCCTGGCGACATCAAGAAGTTGGTAACACAAATGATCAACGAATTTGGAAAAGACAAATACATTGTTAATTTAGGGCATGGTATTTTACCTAATATCCCGCTAGACAATGCCAAGGCCTTTATAGATGCAGTAAAAGAATATGAGGCTCAATAAGCCTTTAAAGAAAGAAAGAAATGAATAAAGAACTGATTCAAAAATACAATATTCCCGGGCCAAGATATACAAGTTATCCAACTGTTCCGTTTTGGGACAAAGAAGGGATCGCTATGGACCATTGGAAGGAAACTACGGTTAGGGCCTTTAAGGAAAGTAACGACAAGGAAGGGATCACTTTGTATATTCATCTACCTTTTTGTGAAAACCTATGTACTTTTTGTGCCTGTCATAAACGAATTACAAAAAGACACAGTGTAGAGCAACCTTATATTGAAACTGTGCTGAAAGAATGGGACCTGTATTGTGATCTTTTGGTTGACAGACCGAAAATAAGAGAAATCCATTTAGGTGGTGGTACCCCGACTTTCTTTTCTTCTGCAAATCTGAGAAAATTGATTGACGGTATTTTTAAAAGGGCTGAGAAATTCAAGGAATTTGAATTTAGTTATGAAGCCCATCCCAACCATACAAGTGAAGATCAATTACAAACGCTTTATGATCTGGGCTCCAGAAGAAATAGTTTTGGGATTCAAGATTACGATCCTGTAGTTCAGAAAGCCATCAATCGAATTCAGAGTTTTGAACAAATTGAAAAAATCCATAGACTTTCTCAAAAGATTGGCTATACCTCGATCAGTCATGATCTCATCTTTGGACTCCCCTTTCAAACAGAGCAAAGCATACGAAATACCATTAAGAATACTATTGCCCTTAAACCGGATCGAATTGCCTATTATAGTTACGCTCATGTGCCATGGATCAAAGGTGTTGGTCAACGCGGATTTGAGGATAGCGATCTTCCTAAAGACAAAGAAAAACGCCATTTATATGAACTAGGTAAGCAACTTTTCTTTGATGCTGGTTATGTCGAAATTGGTATGGACCATTTTGCTTTGCCTACTGACTCTCTTTACAAAGCCATGACATCCAAAAAATTACATAGAAATTTTATGGGTTACACCGCTGGTAAGACAGAGCTCATGATAGGTCTTGGCATGTCTTCTATCAGTGATTCCTGGTACGCCTTTGCGCAAAACGAGAAATCTGTAGAAGACTATACTGAAAAAGTAAACCAAGGTATCATTCCCATTTTTAGAGGCCATTTACTCAGTGAAAATGACCTGATCATCAGAAAGCATATACTAAATTTGATGTGCAATCTTGAGACAGAATGGAATCTGGATCTTGATGAGGAAACCAAAACAGGTATTTTAGAAAGGCTAAAAGAGATCTTTGATGATGGGCTCATAGAAATTTCAGGGAACAAATTAATCGTCCAGGAAAAAGGGCGCATGTTTGTCAGAAATGTATGCATGGCTTTTGATCTCAGGCTTATCAATAATAAGCCTGAAACCAGGATCTTCTCTATGACGATTTAAGCCACTAACTGATTAAGCTGCTCGTGCCAACTTACCGTTATTTGGTTTTGGAAGCATATTTCTTCATGAATTTATCCAATTTAGGATTGATAACAGCCCTGCAATAACCTTGATTTTTATTGTTATTGTAATAATTCATATGGTAATCTTCAGCTTTGTAATAAACACCTATGGGCGATACTTCCGTAACAATAGGATCAGCATAAACACCTTCAGCTGTTAACTGTGCGATGATGGTTTTTGCATCTGCCTCCTGTTCTTTATTGTGATAAAAGATAGCGGATCTGTATTGCGTACCAACATCTGCTCCTTGACGGTTCAGCGTTGTTGGATCATGCGTATAGAAAAATACATCGAGTATTTCTCTGTAGGAGATCACTGAAGGATCATAGGTTATCTGAATCGCCTCAGCATGCCCCGTAGTTCCTGTACAAACTTCCTTATAAGTAGGATTTTTTACTTGACCACCGGTATAACCGGATACTACCGTTTCAACACCTTTAAGTTGCTGAAATATGGCTTCAGTACACCAAAAACATCCGTTTCCGAAGGTAGCAATAGCAAGATTATCTTTCATATGTTTCTTATTTTTTTGAGCTGAGATTGATAGGGTTGAAAAAAGTATAATTATGTATAGAAATGATTTAGGTAATTTCATGATCCTGTTTTTTGTTCTATGACGCATGAAATCCTTTTTCATTACAATCATATGCTATCAATTTTTTGGAATTAGTTTGTATGGAAATGCGATCAAACTTTCAGCCCCGTTTTCACCCACACTGGCAACACCAAAAAGATAGTTGTCAATCACCAGGTTATCAAAGGTATAGCTGTTCTTTTTTCCGATGAATCGACTAAACTCCCATTGGGCAGAAGTTGTCTTTCTCCAATAAACTTTGTAGCCCTGAAGTCCTTTATCATCACTTTTATCCCATTGCAATTTAGCCGATGCTTCAACCGCTCCTCCAATGCTAAGGTTTTTCGGCGCTTCAGGAGCTGATGCTAATGAGGCCAATGTCAATGCATTTACTGCGGTCAGTTTCGCAGTATAATCAAAATCAACACCACTAATTACATCTCCGTAACTGATCCCGTTTTCTTCTCTAATATCCTGATGCTGTCTGTTGTAATTCTCATGGGTTTCCATGATCCGAACACCGGTAAAGCCCTCGTCGTTAAACGGTCTGTGATGACCTCCTCTTCCAAACCTGTCCAGTCTGTAAATCATAATGGCGTCAAGATTGGTCATATATTCATCGGTTATTCTATCGATATACCTTGCCAATTGTCTTGAGGGCCCATCAACTTCACCACCGTAAAATCTCATGGCGTTTCTTTCTTTTTCTGTCAAACTCATTGAAATGGCTTCAGAAAAAACCCTAAAGGTTGTATTGTCAATAACCCCATCTATTCCATGGTAGTTCCCAATCATATCATTATTAATCACACCAACAATATCCCAACCTTCTTTTTTTGCTTTTTGAGCCAAATGCTTACCTCCAAACAATCCTTGCTCCTCACCCGACAATCCGACATAAATGATAGACACAGGGAACTTATATTTTGATAAAACTCTGGCCGCCTCAATTGTTCCGGCCATGCCAGATGCATTATCATTGGCACCAGGAGAATCATCGGTAAAGTTATTCGGATCAGAAACCCTGCTATCGATATCCCCAGACATGATCACATAACTATTTGGATACGCTGTACCTCTCTGAATCGCCAACACATTGACTATATAAGTATCCTTAACTATTCTCCTGTCATTTTTTGGTTCAAGGGTTGACTGATATTGCACATCAAGACATCCTTTACAGGCTTCTGATATCTTCTCAAACTCACTTTTGATCCAGCGTCGTGCTGCTCCAATACCCCTTGTTTCTGATACAGTATCAGACAAAGTATGCCGAGTACCAAAATCAACCAGCTTATTGATGTCTTTTTCTATCCTTTCCGCAGAAGGAGCGTCAGCAATCTCATATAATACTTCTGAAACTTTGGTTTGTGCAACAACTGATGTTCCTACTACCACTAACAAATACAACAAATAATTCTTCATATATTCTTTTTTTACATTCTTTCAAGTACTTCAATAACCTTAGCTAACATCTCATCTGTAAATTCCAGGTGTGTGACAATTCTCAACTTTCCTTCACCCATCGAAATGATCTTTATCTGCTCCCTTTCCAATCCAGTCAAAAACAATTTTTCATCACGGTGCTGATGTAACTTAAAAATGATGATGTTGGTCTCAATGGGCTCCACTTTTTCGACCCAATCACATGCCAACAATGCCTTTCCAAGTAATTTCGCCCGATGATGATCTTCTTGCAATCTGTCAATGTTGTGGTCGAGTGCGTAAATTCCTGCAGCTGCAAGATAACCTACCTGTCGCATACCTCCTCCAAAAAGTTTTCGAAGTCGAATGGCCTTATGTATATTTTCTTCAGATGACAAAAGCAAAGATCCAATAGGTGCGCCTAACCCTTTAGATAAGCAAATTGATATCGAGTCAAATAACTTTCCATATTGTTTTGGATCTTCATTTTTAGCGACCAACGCATTAAACAGGCGTGCCCCGTCCAGATGATAAGAAAGCCCTCTTGCTACACAAACCTTTTGAATTTTCTCTAATTCAGCATAATCCCAGCAAGCACCTCCTCCTTTATTGGTGGTGTTTTCAACCACTACAAGGCTTGACAGCGGTAAATAGTATTGTTCCGGATCATGAATCACCTCGCTTAGCTGTTCAGCCTTAAACATCCCCCTGTGTCCGTCAATAAGCTTACAGGACACACCTGAATGAAAAGAAGCACCTCCGCTTTCATAATTATAAACATGCGACCATTTATCACAGATCAATTGTTCTGCAGGTTGTGTATGCAATTTTATCGCTGTTTGATTAGCCATAGTACCAGAAGGAAAGAACAATGCTGCCTCCATACCGAAAAGGGAAGAGATTTTATTTTGCAGCGCTATAACCGTAGGGTCTGAATGAAAGACGTCATCTCCAACTTCAGCCTTCATCATAAAATCCAGCATCTCAGGGGTTGGACGTGTGATGGTGTCACTTATCAGGTTAATTTCTTTTTTGATCATCATGGCTTATGTTTGGACATCAATCTTTAAAGCGGCTTACCAATCTACCCAGAAAATCAAAACTACTTTCCAGATCAAATTTAAAAACATCATTTTCTTTTTTTTGTGCCAACTGATTGATGGCTATATCGGTTAATTGTAAAATCCTGGGATATCCTCCAGTGGTTGGGCAATCTCTCATCAAAATGATCAATGTTCCTGAAGGAGTAAGCTGGACCGTTCCTGGAATTGTAGTAGAGGTAATGATCTCTGTATCTTTTACACTAGGAAATTTATTTTTTAACTGATATCCCATCCTGTTATTCATCCCACCAATCTTAAACCGCTTTGAAAAAAGCAGTTCTCGATGCTTCTTAGTCAGTCGATTAAATTCTGGGCCTTTGGTTACCTCCAGTTTTCGGGCCTCAAAATGTGCCGTTTTCACCTTGATCTTAGAAGAGGTCATCTCCAGATTTATATCATATGAAGCAATTCTTAAGCGATCTCCTTTGTGAATCCTTTCCTGTGATGTAATTCCTTCATAATAGGAATAACTTTTTAATTTATTTTCGGTTAAAAAGCCTCCCTTAACCCCTAGGTAACTGCGCACCCCACTTACAAGTGAACCAAAACTCAAAACATCACTTGTTTTCACCTCATATACATGATTCATTTTGATTGGAGAACCGTTAATTTCCGGTGACATATCTGCACCTGTCAGTACAATTAGAGAATGATCTTCAAACAATATTTTAGGACCGATCATCGTCATCTCAAGCACGGGTAATTTTTCATCATTGTTAAGCAACTTATTGGCTAAAATAGCGCTGTATTTATCCATGGCTCCTGAAATAGGCACCCCGAACGAACGATATCCTTTCCTCCCCAGATCCTGGATAGAAGAATGCATTCCTTCTGCTAATATCAAAATATTGTTATCCATAAATCTCACTTTCTATTTCATAAACACCGGCCTCAACTTCTTTCTTAATGGCTGTATATCTCACTTTGTCTACTGGTATAAATTTCACCTTATCTCCGGCTACTGCAAAGCAAGGGGGAAATATATCCACATTAAAAAAATTCAGTGGAGAGTTTCCAATGATGTTCCAACCTCCAGGGCTTTCTTTTGGATAAATACCGGTCTGGTTCCCGGCTAATGCTACATCTCCTTTTCTGACCTTCATTCTCGGTTTGTCCTTTCTTGGGTATTCCAACTCTTCTGCCAATCCTCCCAGATATAGAAAGCCAGGTAAAAATCCAATAAAATAAACATCGTATAAGGGCTGGCTGTGAAGGGCTATGATTTTTTCTTTTTTTAGCTTTTTGGCCTTGGCCATTACAGTCAAATCCAATGCAAATTCATCGTCATAACAAACCGGGATCTTCCATATTTTATTCGCAGTAAGGAGTTTTTGATCTTTTGAAGCGTAAATTTCTTTAAGATCAGCTACTACTCCAGAGTATTTGATTCTGGCAGTATCGAAAAAAACCGTTAAGGAATTATAGGCCGGTACCGTTTCCAAAACATATTCTCCCATATCCACTTGAATCTTGTGCCTGAACAAGATGATATTTTTTAAAATATCTTTTTCTATCTTTTTCGGCCATTGAATAAGCACCGCAATACTTCCCAATGGCTTATATGTCAACTTATATAAATTCAATTGATTTGATTTTTAAAATCATATAATAACTTTGCTGTTTGTACTGCATTCACATGATCTCCATGGATGCAAATCGTATCTATGTTAGCTTTCTTTGTCACCCCATTGATAGATGTGATACAATGCTTCCTGATCATTTCATCAACCCTTAACTTAATTTCTTCAGGATCTTCAATAATGGCATTAGAATTCGTTCTCGAAACCAAAGAAAAGTCGTCATTGTAATTTCGGTCCGCAAAAACTTCTACACAAATAGAAATACCTCTTTGCCTTGCCAGATTTTCAATAACCGAATTAAATGGCACATAAAGGAAAATGTTATTGTCGAGTTCTTGCATCACTTCAATGAGCAATTCTGCCATATCTTCTGATCTAGCGGCTAAATTATAAAGGGCTCCATGCGGTTTGACATGATGAAGTCTCACACCAAATGACGCTGCAATTTCATTGAGATCGGCTATTTGCTCTAGTAATTGACGCTTCAATAGTTGCTTTGGGACTTCTATCTCTTTTCTTCCAAAATGATCAGGATCAAGAAAAGAAGGATGTGCACCGATTTTAACCCCGTGTTCTTTAGCCATCATCACCGTATTTCTCATGCTTTCAGTATCACCTGCGTGTCCGCCACAAGCAATATTACAAGATCCAAGATAAGCCATGATCGCATGATCATTGCCAATTCCTTCGCCTAAATCACAATTAATATCCATATCTAAACCGAATAAAACACTTTCCAAATACTCTTAGCCCCTAAAAAAATGGCAACGCCTAAGATAATAAATCCAAAAACATTTTGCCTATTGTTATTTACGTAACT
>CBDULU010000034.1:0-10453 GCA_965368155.1 uncultured Flavobacteriaceae bacterium | reverse complement strand
TAACTTTCTAACCTCACTTGTATCGAGGTCATATTCTTTTTTGGCATCTAAATCCTTAATTATTTGAGATGCAGACGAATCATCTCCGTTCAATTCAAATGATACCTCTGCAAACTTTAATGCTTCTTCGTCAGATACTGCAATGTTTCCCGAAGTTTGATAGGCGACATGCACTTCATGACCTTGTTCAACCAATCTGTCAAATGTTCCTCCCATAGAAATGACATCATCATCCGGGTGCGGACTAAAAATGATCACACGCTTTTTAGCTGGTGTATTTCTTTCAGGTCGATTCGTATCGTCAGCATCTGGTTTACCACCAGGCCATCCAGTAATGGTATGTTGTAACTTATTGAACATGTTGATGTTCATTTGATAGGCCGACCCTTGTTCCACCAATAAACTGGACATACCGTGATAATTATAATCTTTATCGGTGAGTTTTAAAATGGATTTTTCAAGTTTACTACTTAACCAGACCACTGCTTTCGCCATTAAATCATCCGTCCAGATGCAATTTTTAACCAACCAAGGTGTCTTAACGCGTGTAAGGTCATTTGAGGCGCCCTCGTCAAGTACAAAGGTTACATTTTCATGTTTTTGTAAATAGGTGGCAGGTACATCTGCAGTAATCTCACCTTCGATTGTTTCCTGTATCACCTCTGCCTTATTAACACCCCAGGCCAATAAAACAATTCTTTTCGCCTTTCTGATGGTCCCTATCCCCATTGTGATAGCAACCCTGGGAACATGCTCTATGCCTAAAAAAGCGGTTGCCGCATCAATTCTTGTGATATGATCCAGGGTTATATTTCTTGTGCCTGAATTATAATGTGATCCTGGTTCATTGAAACCAATATGACCTGTTCGCCCAATACCTAATAATTGAAAGTCAAGTCCACCAGCTTCTTTGATCTTTAATTCATAATCTATGCAGAACTGATGCACTTCTTCCGGCTTTACTTCTCCATTAGGAATATTGATATTCTCAGGTAATATATCTACGTGATTGAACAAATGTTCATGCATGAAATACCAGTAACTCTGAGTATTTTCTTTGGTCATCGGATAATATTCATCAAGATTAAATGTGACCACATTTTTAAAGCTAAGCCCTTCTTCCTGATGCATTCTAACCAATTCTTCATAGACTTTAATAGGAGAAGATCCTGTAGCCAAACCTAAAACACATTTTTTATAATCTGCCTGTTTGGTTCTGATCAAGTCGGCAATTTCCTGTGCTACAGCAATGGATGCAATGTTTGAATTATCGAAAACAACATTGTGAATCTTTTCAAATCTTGTTTCTTCAAATTTTCCCGCTTCTTTGTACGCTAATTTCTTATACATATTTTTATATTTCTTTAAAAAGGCATTCGAGATCAATAAATACCCAACCTATATGAACTTAATCTGTTGCAAAAATCAAGGTAATCAGCCTCATTTTGAAATATATTCGACAGATGACAGAAAATCAACGATAAAAAATCAATTTTTATAAAAGAAAACCAGAAGGCCAGGAAGTTCTTTTGAGATACAAGGATCTTAAAAAAACCAAATTACGCCTATTTACAATTAAACTAAATAGCTTATCTTCATCGCCTTGCGAACTAAATTTCGAACAATGAATAAAATTCTTATATGGTCTATTATAGTTGCCATGGCTGGATTCCTTTTTGGCTTTGATACGGTCGTTATTTCAGGTGCAGACCAGCAATTGCAAAATTTATGGGGATCATCTGACGTATTTCACGGATCAGTAGTGATGGCTATGGCACTTTGGGGTACTGTTATTGGAGCTATGTTTGGTGGTATACCAACGAACAAAATTGGTAGAAAAAACACGCTAGTCTGGATTGGTGTTTTGTATACCGTATCTGCCCTCGGTTCTTCCTTGGTCAATGACCCTTACACCTTTGCTTTCTTTAGATTTATTGGGGGATTAGGCGTTGGAGCCTCTACTGTTGCAGCTCCTGCATATGTATCAGAAATTGCCCCTGCCAAAGATAGAGGGCGTCTGGTTGGATTCTATCAATTCAATATAGTTTTAGGTATTCTTATTGCCTTTTTGTCGAATTATCTACTGAGTAATCTTGGTGAGCATGCCTGGAGATGGATGGTGGGCGTCGAAGCTATTCCTGCCTTTATATATACACTTTTGGTTTTGACGGTCCCTAAAAGTCCCAGATGGCTATTGCTTCATGGAAAAAGAGAAGAGGCTCGCAAAGTATTGGCTCTGCTAAATCCGGGTGAGGATATTGAAAAGATCATGACAGATATTGAAGAAAGTCAGAAAGACCATCACAGCAGCAACGAAAATATTTTTATGAAAAAATACAGGTTCCCTTTGATGTTGGCTTTTCTAATTGCCTTTTTTAACCAATTATCAGGAATTAATGCCTTTTTGTACTATGCCCCCAGAATATTTCAGGAAGCTGGGTTAGGCGAAAGCACAGCTCTTTTAAGCTCCATAGGTATTGGTGTTACCAATATGGTTTTCACCTTGATAGGAATATCTTTAATAGACAAACTAGGGCGCAAAAAATTGATGTACATAGGTTCCGTAGGCTATATACTATCCCTATCCCTTGTCGCCATGGCCTTCTTTTTTAATTGGGAAGGGATGGCTGTACCCATTTTTCTATTTGTATTTATAGCCTCACATGCCATTGGGCAAGGTGCCGTGATCTGGGTATTCATTTCTGAGGTGTTTCCCGATCAATTAAGGGCCTCTGGTCAATCTTTTGGAACAAGTACCCATTGGGTTTTAGCAGCCATTATCCCATCCATGGTTCCTTACTTATTTGGAACAATTGGTGCCGGGACCGTATTTGCAATCTTCGCTTTTATGATGGTTTTACAACTTCTGTTTGTCATATTTATCATGCCGGAAACCAAAGGTAAATCACTGGAAGAACTGGAAAGTATATTGACTAAAAATAAATAGACATGGTTCCTAAGGTCATTTGTTTTGGAGAGACACTTTGGGATATTTTCCCTGACAAAAAAGTAATTGGAGGCGCGCCTTTAAACGTTGGCCTAAGACTTCATACCCTCGGTGCCCAATCGGGAATGATTAGCAGAATTGGGCAGGATCAGGACGGTGACAAATTACTTGCATTCTTAAAAAATGAATCTTTTGATCATGCTATGATTCAATTTGATGAGCAATACCCAACAGGAAATGTACAGGTACATCTCGATAAAAATAATACTGCCACATATACTATTTCTGAGCCAGTGGCTTGGGATAATATTGTCGTTAAACAAGATGACATTGAACGTATTTCAAAAACAGATGCCTTTATCTTTGGCAGTCTTTGCTGTAGAAGCGAGATGTCAAAGAATACCTTATTCGAATACTTGTCACATGCTAAATTTAAAGTGTTTGATGCGAATTTAAGGCCTCCGTTCTATACAATGGAATTGATTGTTGAACTCATGGAAATGGCAGATATGATCAAACTAAATGATGAAGAACTTGAAGAGATCGTTGAGTTCCTTGGAATTGAATCGAAATCCATTGAAGGCCAAATCAAAAATTTAACCGAACTTACGCATACCCAGCATATTTGTGTTACACTAGGCGCCAATGGGGCCATCTATTATACCGATGGAGCATTTTTTCAAAATCCTGGTTATACTGTTGTTGTTGAAGATACTGTGGGTGCCGGTGATTCCTTTTTAGCCAGTCTAGTCTATCAATTTGTAATGGGAGTGCCTTCTCAACAAGCGCTTGATTTTTCATGTGCCATGGGATCTTTGGTGGCGAGTAAAAATGGGGCCAACGCTGATGTTTCCATGCAGGAGATTAAAAAGCTTCAGGATTTCAATAAATTATAGCAAAAAAAAGACAGCCAAATGACTGTCTTTTTTTATGCATAAAATAGCTATTACATCTCTTTGATCTTGATATTTCTAAACCAAACATCATCACCGTGATCTTGTAACCCGATATACCCTTTTGAGGCTACATCTGCCCAGTTCTCATTCAAACTAGGGAATTTACTTCCAGCTACCATTTCATTCCATTCAGGTGTCCATAAGTGGTATTCCACAACGTTCACTCCATTTTGCTTATGCACTACGGTTCCTTTATATACAGTGATTTCAACTTGATTCCATTCTCCAACAGGTTTGGCATTTTGCGGTTTTGCAGGGATCAGGTCATACAAAGAACCAGCCATACGATTTCCGTCAGTACCTAATTTGGCATCAGGGTGTTTCTCATTATCTAATACTTGCATTTCAGGAGCAGTTTTCCATATATAATCTAATTCCTCTTCCCCTAAATAAAAAATTCCTGAATTACCTCCTTCTGAAATTTTCCATTCCAGGCTCAGCGTGAAATTTTGGAATTCCTTGTCAAATATGATGTCTCCACCTTCCTTATCTCCGGCCTCTCCTCTGCCTGAACCGATCATATGAATGGTTCCGTCAACTACCTGCCAAGCTGAAGGAAAATGGTCCTTTTTATAACCTCTCCAACCTTCCGATGTTGTACCATCAAAAAGTAATACCCATCCGTCTTTCTTTTCTGCCTCTGTGAGACTATTTGGTGCTGCTATTTCCTCAACTTCTGCAGCAACTTCTTCGGCTTCAGCAGCTGGAGCTTCCTTCTTAGCTCCACCTCCACAACTTATCATAAAAGAGGTTGTTGCGATTGCTATAGCTAGTATAAAAATTCTTTTTTTCATTTTAATTGAATTTATTAGTATTACATTAATTATTGACCTAATCATAAAATACTGAACCTTAAATTTTTAAAGTCAATTCTTAAAAACAAAAGTTCAGTATTCTATTTCATAAAACATTTATTATTTAGGCATTGGTGGTAATTCCCAACCATCTCTATACGTGTGCTTCACCAACTCCTCAGAATACGCAAGTGCATTCATAGGTTTGGTATAATCCTTATTGAATGTTGGATGACCATCGTGAATTTCAAATCCATCTTTGATGACGTTTCTGATTTCCTCAGTAGCTCCGATATTGGTAAATTTCATGTTTTCACCATCCCATTCAAGCGTCTTATTAAGATCTTGTAAACGAACAGCCAATACACCCATGACAACCATTTCATTAAAAGGACCGGCCTCAGCAAAATCAGAAGTACATGGAGTTCTGTTTTCAGGGCTTTCTTTACAAGCTCTTACCCAGTCCATTTCATGTGCCCCATTGTTCCAAGATTTGCCCATTTCTTCTTCAACGCGTCTTTCAGTTTTTGCAGGGCTTACTTTCTTACCTGATAACAATTCTGGTTCCACACCATAACAGCCTGTATGAAGAATATCTTTTGTACCATAGAAGAAAGTACCTCCACCACTCTTATTTGGGTTTTTACCTGCTGGCCAATTGTCTGGTAATTCTGGCTTTATTCCACCGTCATACCAATGCACATCCACTTCAGGTAAATTAATGCTTCCTACCTTACCTCTATCAGGGAAAGTTAATTTAGCAGCCTGAGCTACAGGAGCAGAATCATTCAACAATAAAGTAGAACTTGCCTGAACCTTAGTAGGATAACCTAATTTTAAACCTTCAAATACAGGGTGAAGTATATGACAAGCCATATCTCCTAAGGCACCTGTACCATAGTCCCACCAGCCTCTCCAGTTCCATGGATGATAAACTTCATTAAATGGACGCATTTTTGCTGGTCCTGTAAACAATTCCCAGTTTAAAGTATCTGGAATAGGACTTGCCTGTTCCGGAGTGTTCAAACCTTGTGGCCATATTGGACGATCAGTAAAAGATTCTACTTTTACCACATCACCCAAGGCTCCACTCCAAAGAATTTCACAAGTCTCAGCAACACCTGCTCCAGAAGCACCTTGATTACCCATTTGAGTAGCTACTTTGTGTTCTGCGGCTAACTTGGTCAATAACCTTGATTCATATACTGAATGTGTTAATGGTTTTTGCAGATATACATGTTTTCCCATGGTCATGGCATGTGCAGCAGTAATGGCATGCGTATGATCAGCAGTTGCAATTACAACAGCATCAAATTCATTCTCCATTTCTTCATACATTTTACGCCAGTCCCAATATTTTTTTGCTTTTGGGAACTCATCAAAACAACCTTTTGAATATTTCCAGTCAACATCACATAATCCTACTATATTCTGTGATTTTAAATTCCTGAGGTTTCTTAGTCCCATACCTCCTACACCTACACCAACAATATTTAGTTTATCACTAGGTGCCACATGCCCCAATCCGCTTACTGCGAAAGAAGGAACAATGGTAAAACCAGCAGATGCTGCCAGCGTTTTGTTTACAAAATTCCTTCTGGAAATGGAATTCTTCTTTTCGTTCTTACTCATAATGTTATAATACTTAATTAATTAGAAAAAATCGGTGATCTATATCTGTTTATACTTAAACCTAAATTTATATGAATGATATTTTTTTGCGGCATCTTCTTCGTCTACATTATGCACATTAACTATATGAAAATCAATATTTAACCCATATTGTCAATGTTTTTCACAAAACGTAAATATACTAACTTATACTTAAAAACTATTATTTCTTTGTCAGAAATATGTCTTCCTAATCTTCTTAAAATATTCCCCCTTAAGGCTTTACAACAATCCGTATAAGGATCATTCCAGCTCCTTGATCTTTATATTTCGAAACCAGACACCATGAGCATGATCCTGCAAGCCAATATGTCCGTTTTGTGTAATTCCAAAACCTTCCCAATCCTTAAACTTTGAATCTTCAACCAAGGCTTCCCATGATTCTCCGTTAACCGGAAACTTAGCCACCTCCTGATCGTTTAAGCTGACACTACCTTGATTCTTATCATGATCAATCCTGATCAAAAAATGATTCCATTCACCTGCCTTATTCGCCACATCTTCTTCAATGCCTACAATACCAAAAATAGCGCCTGACATCTGCTGCTTATCTGTAAAATCTGGGATATTGGTGTAATCTCTAATTTGAACCTCAGGGGCCGTCATATAGGGTACTACAAATTTTTCATCTTCGAGCACGCCATAAAAAACACCACTGTTACCATCCACTGAGATCTTCCACTCTAATGATAATTCATAATTTCTATAAGTTTTATCCGTAATCAAATTATTCATCCCCTGATTCTTATCAGGATCAGGTTTGTAGAACATGACCCCGTCTTCAATTTGCCATTGGCTTGAAATCGTATCCTGCAAATAAGTATGCCAACCATCAAAACTTTTACCATCGAACAGAGAAGTCCAGCCCTCATCCTCGGTTGCCATGATTTCCTTAGACTCATCAGCTTTTTTTAGGTCCTTTTTACATCCCCAGATAAGGAAAATTGCAACCAAAGGAATCCAGTATTTTTTCATGATATTTCTATATTTTTTTATGAACGATCAGTCCAGATCCTTCCATACATTGCCTTCAGCATTTGAGGCAACAGTTTGTTCTATAAAATTCATCCCCCTAAGGCCATCCATAATGGTGGGAAATTCCCCGGAATCATAAGGCTCTCCTTTAATGGCTCTGGCTACTCCTTTGTAAATATTACCCATGGCGTCAAATATTCCTTCAGGATGCCCCGGTGGTAATTTGGTCCCGTCAAGTGATAAATCACTATTGTACAAATGACCCGGTTTTAAAACCTTTAAGGCCTGACCTTCTTCCATCAGGTAGACATAGTTCGGGTTTTCCTGCTCCCATTTGATGCCTGCTTTTTCTCCGTAGATTTTTACAATAAAACTATTCTCCTCACCGGTAGCGATCTGACTCGCCCTGATCACACCCTTTACTCCATCAGCACATCTGATCAAAACAGTACCGTCTATATCCATTTTATTATCCTCATATAAATAATTCAAATCAGATAAAACCTTGGAAATCTCTAAACCAGAGACAAACTCTATCATGCCAAAAGCGTGTGTTCCTATGTCTCCAATACAACAGCTGATCCCCGATTTTTCAGGCTGTAAACGCCAGGTGGCAGCTCTTTTAACAGGATCGTGAATAACAGGATTGATCCATCCCTGATAATATTGAATGTCAATTTTATGAATTTTTCCCAATACTCCTTCTTCGACCATTTTCCTCATTTGCCTCACCATCGGGTAACCGGTATAGGTATAAGTAACCGCAAAAACACTATTTGAAAGCTCTTGAGTTCTCTTTAAATCCAAGGCCTCGTCATAGGTCGTGGTCAATGGTTTTTCACAGATGACGTGAAATCCATTTTCAAGTAACTTTTTTGCCATTGGATAATGGAGAAAGTTGGGCGTAAGTACTGATATGACCTGCATCCTTTCGTTTTCAGGCAACCTTACTTCCTCTTTGATAAGAGTGTCAAAATCTTTGTAAATCCGATCTGGCGAAAGCCCAATTTTTTGAGCAAAATTAACATTCTCCTCCCAAACAGGATTGAAAACACCACCAACGATCTCATATCGATCGAACATGTTCGCGGCCACGCGATGCAGCACTCCTATCAGAGAATCACCTCCTCCTCCTAAAATTCCTAACCTGATCTTTGAACTCATATTTTTAATGAATGATAAGCCTACTGTACTTGACTCGCAGCTTTTAACAATAATTCTTTCGTGGCATTGATACCGTCAATTTCAGATAGATTCTCACCCTCATATTCAACGCCTACAAAACCTGTGTACCCAGCATCTTTTACAATTTGCATCATCTTTACATAATCGATCTTTGGCTGCCCGCCATTCTCATCAAAATCATAACTTTTTGCACTTACTGCTTTGGCATAAGGCATCAATTCACTTACGCCTTTGTATATATCATAGGCATTGTCACATTCTTCGCTATTGATAGAGCCATAACCTTCTGTGATGCAGAAGTTGCCAAAATCAGGCAAGGTGCCACAATTTGGCATATTCACTTTAGCCATCACCCCGGCAAGCCATTGCCCGTCAGAAGTATATCCTCCATGGTTTTCAACAAGTACATTTATTCCTTGGGTCGCGGCATAAGTAGAAAGCGCAGTCAAACCTTTTACGGCGGCCTCAGCTACCTCTTCGGATGTTCCTTCCCCATGGGCATTGACACGAATAGAGTGACAACCCAAATATTTTGCTGCATCCACCCATTTCTTATGATTTTCAACAGTCTGTGCTCTTTCTTTATCGTCTAAGGTCGCCAAGTTTCCCTCTCCGTCAACCATGATCAAAAGATTCGTCATCTTATAAGTTTCACTTTTTTCTTTTAAAGTCTTTAAAAGTGTTTCCATGGCCACTTCCGGGTCAGCGTCTTTTTCAAGTTCATTTCTATATAACTGACTCACATATTCTATTCCTTCAAAGCCCAGCTCACTGGCCTTTTGAGCAAAATCCAACGGACTCTGTTCTCCTGACCGAACTGCTTTATTCAAAGACCATTGAGCCAAAGACAATTTAAAAAAGGGCTCTTGAACCTCTACAATCTCAGTCTGATCAACTTCTTTTGAAGTTTCCTTTTGTTTTTCACCACAACTCAATATGGTAAGAACCAACATTGACATGATCATACCAGACAATTTGAATAATCGACTTGTTTTTTTCATTTCTTAAAATTTAATTGGATTTATGTCTGTGAAATTAACATATATAAAGTGGAAAACTGTGTATTTTTATTCAGTGAAAGGAATTATACAATATGAACCCAAATATATGCTCAATTATCAGAAAATCAAGATACCGCAACTGAGGTGATCGGAGGTGAAGCCCTCAACTCCCATCACCTCACGATCAAAACTAAACACCGGTCTTATACTCGAGAGGCGTGCACTTTTCCTGGCGTTTAAAAACGGTGGAAAAATACTGACTTGTTGCAAAGCCGCAACTATAGGCTACTTCGGCTACGCTTAGTTCAGGATTCTTATTCAAAATAAATTTGGCTTGTTCTATTCTTTTCATGGCGAGATAACGCATGGGTGTTGTATTGGTCAATTGCCTGCAATGATAGGTAAATCGCGTAAGCCCCACCCCGGCAGACTCCGCCATTCGCTCAATCGTCCAGTTTTCTGATAAGTTCTTATCCAACTCTCTCAAAAACAATTTGACGCTTCTTGAACTGTCAGTCAATGCCTCATTGAGCACCACTTCCTTAGAATCAATCAACTCAAGTAACAAGATCAATAACTCATTCACCAGCAAGCGAATCTTTGAAGCGCTGCTTCCTTGTGTATCACTGTCTACAGCTATACCAATTTTATGGAAGCATTCTCTAATTCTAGGGTTTGACTGCCATAACCATTGATCATCCTGCCTGAGGATTTTGGTTAACCTATCCAGATCATTTTTTGTCATCATGATCCATTCAGGCCAAACCCATTCCTGATGGGGCCTTCGCACCCCCAAATCTATGATCACCCAATAAAATTTACCCATCCCTATCTTTGGATCACCAACTTTATGAGCCTCCCAAGGGCGTGTAATGGTTAGGTGATTGGGCAGCAGGTCGGTCTTTGTGCTCTCTTGTGCATAAG
>CBDULU010000033.1:0-10663 GCA_965368155.1 uncultured Flavobacteriaceae bacterium | reverse complement strand
GATTTTTTATCTGCGGTCAAATATAAACTAATAATATAGTTGTATAACTAAAAAAGTAGTTATTTAACAAAAATTTAATAAAATGAACTATAAAGTCAAAAGAGGTTCTATGATTGGACCAGCCTGCGGGCGAGGCAGGGATTTTAGAATGAAGAATTGGGAGGGGTGACAATAGTTTATTTGCAATTGTTTTATGTAATGACAAGTCAATGCTAAACTTTATAATTCTTCTTTCTGCAACTCATTTCTAAATTATATATTTGCATAAATTGACTTCATGAGTTACTTATTTATATTGCTAGGATTTGTCATACTCATTCTTGGTGGTAATTGGTTGCTAAAGGCTGCTGTTTCCTTATCTCTTATCATGAAAATTCCAAAGATAGTCATTGGTATGACCGTGGTTTCTTTTGCCACATCCATGCCTGAGTTGATCGTCAGTTTAAAAGCGGCGCTTAATGGGCACGCAGATATAGCACTGGGTAATGTAATAGGTTCGAATATTGCCAATTTAGGTTTCGTATTGGCAATAGTAATCATGGTAGCTACCATTAAAGTGGAAAAAAGTTTTTATATGACAGATTGGCCCGTGATGATGCTGGCTTCTGTAATGCTGTATTTTTTTCTTGCTTTTGACGGTGAATTGCAAAGATGGGAGGGCTTGGTACTTTTCTTGACCCTTATTCTTATTTTGATTTATTTATTCAAATTTCAAAAAGTAGCTGTTATTGATGAAATGCCTGAGGACGACGTTGAGTATCCTCTTGGAAAATCTCTTTTGTTTTTATTATTAGGAGGTGTAGGACTATGGGGCGGATCTGAATTACTTATTGAAGGAGCTGTAAACCTTGCTACTGAATTTGGTATTAGCAAAAGAGTTATTGGTATAACAATCATTTCTGTTGGGACCAGTATTCCGGAACTGGCGGCATCTCTGGTAGCCATAACCAGAAAGGAAAAGGCCATTTCTCTTGGAAATCTCCTGGGATCAAATATGTTTAATATTTTGGCTGTGCTTGGAATTACTTCTATGGTTACGCCAATTACCGCGGTTGATCAGGGATTGATAGATTTTGATCTTATTTGGATGCTTGTGCTGTCTCTTAGTCTTTTCCCTTTGGTATTTACGCCTGGAAGAATGAGGTTGTCCTGGGGAGAAGGTTTGATTCTTTTAGGCTCTTATATTGTTTTTATAAGTATGGTCATATAAAAAAATACCTTCTTATAAAGAAGGCATTTTTTACATTAACCAATATTAAAATCTTTATATAGATTATATTTTAGCAGATTTAACCGTTTGGATAATTCTACCTGCAATCTTATATGGATCACCATTAGAAGCTGGTCTACGGTCTTCCAACCATCCTTTCCAACCGTTCTCAACGGTGATAATAGGAATACGAATAGAAGCACCTCTGTCAGAAACTCCATAACTGAAGTCAGAAACGTGAGCAGTTTCGTGTAATCCTGTAAGTCTTTCATCATTAAAAGCTCCATAAACACCAATGTGCTCTTCAGTTACTGGTCTAAAGGCTTCACAAATTTTCTCATAAACTTCTTTAGAACCACATGTTCTTAAAGTTGTGTTTGAAAAGTTCGCGTGCATACCAGAACCATTCCAGTCACCTTTAACAGGTTTTGGATGCAATTCAATATAATATCCATAGCTTTCAGTCAATCTATTTAATAAATAACGGGCGATCCAGATTTCATCTCCTGCTTTTTTTGCTCCTTTGGCAAACAATTGGAATTCCCATTGTCCAGGGGCTACTTCCTGATTGATACCTTCAAAGTTTAAACCTGCAGCGATACAAAGATCAGCATGTTCTTCTACAAATTCCCTTCCCCAGGTGTACCTTCCACCTACAGAACAGTAGTATTTACCCTGTGGGCCAGGAAAACCACCTCTTGGAAATCCAAGTGGCAGATCTGTTTCATTATCCATTAAGAAATATTCCTGTTCGAATCCAAACCAGAAATCATCGTCATCATCATCAATTTTTGCTCTACCGTTTGATGGGTGCGGCTTTCCGTCTGCAGTTAATACTTCAGACATCACTAAATATCCATTCTCTCTTGCCGGATCAGGATAGATCGCAACAGGTTTCAGCAAACAATCTGATGAACCTCCTACAGCTTGTTCAGTAGATGACCCATCAAAAGACCATAATTTACAATCTTCTAATTTTCCACTAAAATCCTCTTCGATTTTGGTTTTACTTCTCAATTCTTGAGTAGGCTGGTGTCCGTCTAACCATATATACTCTAATTTTGCTTTGCTCATGTTTTTTCTGGATTAAAAATTTCAGGACAAATATAATTATTATTGATCTACATCAAAAAGAAAGGGGGTAAATATGTGTCAGATCATATTATTTTTATGAATACCCAATTTTTACAGGGGTACATTTAAAAAATCAGTATTTTTACCCCAGAAAAATTTAATTTTTAACGTATGTCTACATTCAGATCGAGGGCTTTAGAGCAAACTTTGAATAGAAAATTGATACCAATCAAGGAAAAAAAGAACCGCTCATCATATTTTGCCAGTCATGTATTTAATGAAGAGAGCATGCAGCAGCACCTTACTAAAGAAGCTTTTCTAGGCGTAATGAATGCGGTAAAACACGGCTCTAATATCGATAGAAAAATTGCCGATCAAGTAGCTAATTCAATGAAGAACTGGGCTTTGTCTAAAGGAGTTACTCATTATACGCATTGGTTTCAGCCTTTAACTGGTGGAACCGCAGAAAAACACGATGCTTTTTTTGAATTGGGAGAAGACGGTAAAGCTTTGGAAAGGTTCGGTGGAAACGAACTGGTGCAACAGGAGCCGGATGCTTCGAGTTTCCCTAGTGGAGGAATTAGAAATACTTTTGAGGCAAGGGGATATACAGCCTGGGACCCTACATCTCCGGCTTTCATTTATGGCACGACTCTTTGTATCCCTACCATTTTTGTGGCTTACACAGGTGAAGCCTTAGACAATAAAACACCCTTACTCAGAGCACTCAATGCCATAGATAAACAGGCTACAGGAGTTGCCAGATATTTTGATAAAAATGTATCAAAAGTAAATGCTTCTCTGGGATGGGAACAGGAATATTTCCTTATTGATAAGGCCTTGGTCTTGTCAAGACCTGACCTTGTTTTAACAGGAAGAACGCTTTTGGGGCAATCATCGGCCAAAGGGCAGCAACTAGACGATCACTATTTTGGAAGTATACCTCAAAGAGTGATGAGTTTTATGATCGAGCTGGAAATAGAATGCATTAAATTAGGTATCCCGGTAAAAACCAGACATAATGAAGTGGCTCCAAATCAATTTGAAATTGCATCCATTCATGAAGAAGCTAATCTTGCGGTAGATCACAACTCACTTCTAATGGATATTATTGGTAAAGTAGCCTCAAAACACCAGCTAAAGGTATTGCTTCATGAAAAGCCGTTTCAAGGAATCAATGGCTCAGGGAAACACAACAACTGGTCTTTAAGCACTGATAGCGGTGTGAATTTGCTAAGTCCCGGTAAAACTCCAATGAGAAACTTACAATTCCTTACATTTTTTGTGAATACCATCAAGGCGATTCATACATACGAGGAATTGATGCGGGCGGAAGTAGCTTCGGCAAGCAATGATCATCGTTTGGGTGCCAATGAGGCCCCTCCCGCCATCATATCTGTATTTATAGGGGAGCAATTAACTGCGGTGTTAAAGGAATTGGAAAATGTCACCGACGGCAAACTCTCTCCCGAGGAGAAAACAGATCTCAAATTAAATGTAATTGGTAAGATACCTGAGATTTTACTGGATAACACAGACAGAAACAGAACTTCACCCTTTGCCTTTACAGGTAATAAATTTGAATTCAGGGCGGTAGGGTCCATGGCCAACTGTGCCAATTCCATGACCGTTTTGAATACCATCGTTGCAAAACAATTAAAGGATTTTAAAGAGGAGGTTGACAAGTTAATTGACAACAAATCCTTCAAAAAAGATGAGGCCATTTTTAATGTACTTAGAGAGTATATAAAACAATCCAGGGACATTCTTTTTGAGGGAAACAGTTATGGTAAGGAATGGGAGAAAGAAGCAGCCAAAAGGGGTCTTAGTAATAATAAAACTACTCCACAGGCTGTAAAAGCCAAGGTGACTAAAAAAGCTATAGATCTTTATAGCGAAATGGAGGTGATGAATGATAAAGAGATCATGGCAAGACATGAGATCGAGTTTGGGGCCTATTCTTTAAGGATTCAGATCGAAGGAAGGGTATTAGGAGATATCGCACTGAATCATGTGATTCCGACTGCGGTAAATTATCAGAATACTTTAATTAGAAATGTAAAGGGCTTAAAAGAGGTTTTTGGGGAGGAATTTGAAACAGTTGCTAAAGAACAAATGGACCTGATCAAAAAGATCTCTGAGCATATATCTGGCATTACCAAGAAGACCAATGCCATGGTAGAGGAAAGAAAAAAGGCGAACAAAACGGTGGATGCTGAAAAGAAAGCTATGATGTATTGTGAAAAAGTTAAACCCTATTTTGAAGAGATTCGCTATCATTGTGATAAGTTAGAATTGATGATAGACGATGAGTTATGGCCTTTGGTAAAATATCGTGAGATGTTATTTACAAGATAAAACAAGCTTCATTGAATAAACAAGAAATTGAAATCAACTATTTTGATTAGATTTACTTCCAAATAATTAAAATCATAAACATTTATATGAAAAAACTAGTACTTTTTGCCTTGTTGATCGGAGTTGGTTTGCAAGCTCAGTCAAGTAAAACAGAACAACTTATTAACGAAATAGAGCCAAAAGTGATTGAATGGCGCAGGTATTTTCATGAGCATCCTGAATTGTCGAGTAGAGAGTTCGAAACAGCCAAAAAAATTGCAGCCCACTTGGAAGACTTGGGAATGGAAGTACAAACCGGAATTGCACATACAGGAGTAGTTGGAATTTTAAAAGGTGATAAACCAGGACCAGTAGTCGCCCTTAGGGCAGACATTGATGGTTTGCCGGTTACAGAAAGAGTTGACCTTCCTTTTGCTTCGAAGGCTATAAGCACATATAATGGATTAGAAACCGGTGTTATGCATGCCTGTGGTCATGATACTCATATAGCTATGATGATGGGCACTGCTGAAGTGCTCAGTAAAATGAAAAAAGATTTAAAAGGAACCGTGAAGTTTATTTTTCAACCCGCAGAAGAAGGGGTTCCTCCAGGAGAAGAAGGTGGAGCTGAAATGATGGTGAAAGAGGGGGTGTTAAAAAACCCAGATGTGGATGCCATCTTTGGACTGCATATTCGTTCATATGCGAATGTAGGTCAAATAGAATATAAGCCAATGGGGACTAGGGCAGCAGCACAGCGTTTTGTGATCAAGATCCATGGCAAACAAGCACATGGTTCAAGACCCTGGTCAGGAACTGACCCCATCTTTATTGCAGCTCAAATAATCACTGGATTAAATGGTATCATTAGCAGAGATACTGAACTCACAAAAGAGGCTGCAGTTATTTCGGTTGGATTGATCAGAGGAGGAGTAAGAAATAATATCATACCAGAAGAAGTTGAACTGATTGGAACCATCAGAACGCTCGATTATGATATGCAAAAGAAATTGAATGAAACAATGACGTTCAGAGTAAAAGCAATAGCAGAAAGCTATGGTGCAACAGCTGATATTACAATCGATAAAGGCATTCCAATCACATATAATGACCCTGAATTAACAGCTAAGATGTTGCCTTCATTAGAAAGATCAGCCGGAAAGGATAATGTGATCTTGGTTGATGCTACAACAGGGGCAGAGGATTTTTCATTTTTTCAGAAAGAGGTGCCCGGATTCTATTTCTTTGTCGGAGGAAAACCACTTGACATAAAAAAAGAAGATGCTTCTTCTCATCACACACCAGATTTTTATATTGATGAAGGTGGCCTAAAATTAGGAGTTGTATCGATGGTAAACTTGACCTTAGACTATATGGAAGTAAAACGATAATAGTAATTGTCACCCATGTTACTTATAATTCATTTTAATTTCAGAAATTTGCAGAAAATTTATAATTAATAAAAGATATGGGATTATTTAATTTATTTGGAGGAAGTACAAGTGTTGCGTCAATAGAACAATATTTGGAAAATGGAGCCGTCGTCATTGATGTAAGAACCATAGAGGAGTTCCATGAAGGTCATGTCCAAGGGTCAAAAAATATTCCATTGAATACAATTGGAAGTTATTTGGATGAGATCAAGAATATGAATAAATCAGTGATTACTTGTTGCAGAAGCGGTGCCCGTAGTGGTTCGGCGGCAACAATTTTAAAGCAGCATGGTATTGATGCCATCAACGGAGGTCCATGGGGTAGCGTTGCGAATTGCATTAAATAACTTAAAGATAATATTTATATTAAAAAGGAAGTAAGGTTTACTTCCTTTTTTTATGGAATTCTATTTCCGGAAATTTTTGCTTCAGGAGCTGAATTTTTTGCTCAGTTTTTTTAAGAAATTTCATGTGGGCTTCAGATGAAGCGTCAAAGGCTCTATGAGCCAAAGACTTTTGAATGTCTTCTATCTCATTCATTATTTTCCTTGAGCTTTCGCTGATCCAGGATTCTTTGAATAATTCCCAGATATAGTCTACGGCCATTTCATTTGGATGAACCAGGTCATTTTTATAAAACCGATAGTCTCTAAGGTCATCCATCATGATCTCATAGGCGGGAAAATAATCCGCATCTGTTTCTTTTCTTACATCATGTATGGCTTTATGAAGCAAGGATTTGCTCAATGTATTTTCTATAAATCCATCTTTGAGATGTCTCACAGGGCTTACCGTAAATATAAAAGAGACATTTTTGTTTATACTGCGAATCAAATCGATGATTTGTCTAAGGCTCTGAACAATTTCCTCTGAGGAGAGCAACTCTTTACTAAAAGATTTCTGCGGAATCTTATGACAATTTCCAACAACTAGATTGTTCTCTTTCCATTTATATACCCATGAAGTTCCTAAGGTAATGACCACATGCGAGGCATTTCCCAACGTCTGGTACCCAAGTTCAATGTGGTTATTGATGTTATCGAGTACCTGATTTTGATCTCTATGGTCAAATCTACTATGATGGTCAAGACTCATCCAAACTTCCCCATGCTTTAGGAGATCTTCTTTTGAATAGTGGACTTTTTCTATACAACTACGAACCGCTGTTTCTATAGCTATGGGATTAAAAAGTATACCAAAAGGGTTTGCAAAAGTGTCAAATTTAAAATAGTGGAATTTATCTTCCATGTGTTCAGAAAAACAAGACCCTAGCAATACCAGACTGGAATGATGATCAAGTTGTTTAGATGCAGCCGGGCATTTTATTTCAGTTCTGAATTTCATTTTAGTTTTTCAATAGCTGTTCAGCTGCCTCCAAAGCCTGTTTTAAGCCTGAAGGATTCTTACCACCCGCGGTAGCGAAAAATGGTTGACCTCCGCCACCTCCCTGTATGAATTTTCCAAGTTCGCGAACTATATTACCCGCGTGTAAATTTTTAGTTTCAACCAGGTTTTTGGAGATATAAATGGTCAGGATCGCCTTTCCGTTAAGGTCCGAACCTCCTATAAAGAAAAGATTGTCAAGTTCTCCAGCTATTTCAAAGGCGATATTTTTCATAGAACCAGCATCAGTATCAAGCAAGGCTCCGATAAAATTCACACCGTTGATCTCCTTTTTGTTTTTGATCAGATCATCTTTATAAGAAGCCGCTTTCAATTTATTTAGCTGCTCAATTTCCTTTTTGAGTCTGTTGTTTTCCTCTTGAAGATTTTGCACCGATTTTAACAGGTCAGCAGGGTTTTTAAGCACCGCCTTTATTTTTCCGTAGGCTTCATCCTGTTCAAAATAATAGTCTCTTGCCGCATCATTGGTAATGGCCTCTATTCTTCTGATTCCAGAAGCAATTGCGCTTTCGCTCATGATCTTAAAGTGCCAGATGTCGCTCGTTTTTTTCACATGTGTCCCACCACAAAGTTCTGTTGATTGACCAAATTTAATAGTTCTTACAGTATCACCATATTTTTCACCAAAAAGCATGATTGCTCCCGATTTTTTTGCTTCTTCCAATGGCACCTGTCTGTTTTCCTGAAGAGAAATGTTTTCCTGAATTCTTGCATTGACAAAATTTTCAATGCTTTTCAATTCATCTGAACTCAGTTTTGAGAAATGTGAAAAATCAAATCTTAGGCCTTTAGCATGCACTGCAGATCCCTTTTGTTCTACATGGGTACCCAGAACTGTCCTTAAGGCCTGGTGCAACAAATGTGTAGCAGTATGATTACTCATAGTTCTGGAACGATATTCCTCATTCACAACTGCTTTAAATTTTTGGGTCGGATCATCGGGAAGGCTTTTGGCATAATGAAGAATAAGGTTGTTTTCTTTCTTCGTATCAATAATATAGATCACATTGCCATTGCTTAGTTCAAGATAGCCCTTGTCACCAACCTGTCCGCCACCCTCAGGATAAAAGGGAGTCAAATTGAACACAAGTTGATACATATCACCATCTTTTTTAGACGACACTTTTCTATAACGAGCAATCTTAACCTCGGCTTCCAGATAATCATAACCAATGAATTCCTGTTCTAATTCATCAATCAAAATATTCCAATCATCTGTATCTACAGCGGCAGCGGCTCTTGAGCGCGATTTTTGCTTTGACATTTCCTCATCGAACTCGGCTTCGTCAAATTCCATACCCTTTTCTCTCAAGATCAATGAAGTAAGGTCTTTTGGAAATCCGTATGTGTCATATAGCTCAAATGCTTTTTTACCAGAAATACGGTTCCCTTTGGCGTTTGAGATGATAGAGTCGAGAAGGACAAGTCCTTGATCAAGGGTTCTTAAAAAAGAATGCTCTTCTTCTTTGATCACATTGTGAATCAGATCTTTTTGAGCTATTATTTCAGGAAAATTTTCACCCATTTGCGCCTCCAAAACATTTGCCAGTTGATATATAAAAGGCTCTTTTTTATTCAAAAAAGTAAATCCATAACGAATGGCTCTTCTTAAGATCCTCCTGATGACATAACCAGCTCCGGTATTGGAGGGTAATTGTCCGTCTGCAATGGCAAAAGCTACGGCTCTTACATGGTCCGCGATCACTCGAATGGCAACATCTGTCTTTTCGTCTTTTCCATAACTGCTGTCAGTAATCGTCTCGATCTCTCTGATGATCGGCATAAAAACATCTGTATCGTAATTTGACTGTACCTTTTGGATGACCATGCACAACCTTTCAAAGCCCATACCTGTGTCAACATGCTTTTCGGGAAGTTTTTCCAGAGAACCATTTGCCTTTCTGTTGAATTCCATGAATACCAGGTTCCATATTTCTATGACCAAAGGATGATCCATATTGACCAGGTCTTTACCGGGTACTCGCTTCTTTTCTTCTTCAGATCTTATATCTACATGGATCTCGCTGCAAGGGCCGCAAGGTCCCTGAGCGCCCATTTCCCAAAAATTATCTTTTTTATTTCCCTTAAGAATTTTGTTAGCAGGAATATGCTGCAACCAAAAATCATAGGCTTCCTGATCAAAATCAAGCTGATCTTCTTTATCTCCCTCAAATACGGTGACGTAAAGACTGTCTTTATCAATTTTAAAAACTTCGGTCAAAAGTTCCCAGGCCCAGGCAATGGCTTCTTTTTTAAAATAGTCTCCGAAACTCCAGTTGCCAAGCATTTCAAACATGGTATGGTGATAGGTATCCATCCCAACTTCTTCAAGGTCATTGTGTTTTCCGGAAACTCTTAAACACTTTTGAGTATCGGCAATCCTTGGTTGCAGTGCTTCTTTCTGCCCCAGAAAATATTCTTTAAAAGGATTCATTCCAGCATTGACGAACATCAAACTAGGATCGTTTTTATTGACAAGCGGAGCCGATTGAACGATTTCATGCTCTTTTGAAGCAAAGAAGTTCAAAAATTGTTTTCTGATTTCCTGTGACGTCATAAAATATAATTAAAAGCCATTTCTTTTGGATATAACAGAGACAAAAAAAAATTGTAAATTTGTTTTTTATGCAGCTGATCTAGGCTTATTTTAGTTGCAAAAATAGTATATTTATAAATATGGCGAAGGTAAAATATTATTACGATTCTGATACCTTATCCTATAGGAAAATAGAGCTCAGAAAGCGGGATAAACTGAGGAGGATGATGGTTTTTGTTGTGGCATCAGCTCTTATGGGTGGATTCATCGTTTTTGTCATGTATCAGTTCCTTGAGTCGCCTAGGCAAAAGGTCATGACGCGTGAGTTGGAAAATATGAAACTCCATTATGAATTGTTAGAAAAGAAGATGGCCCAGGCAGAGGAAGTCCTGGACGGAATTCAAAAAAGAGACAACAATATTTACCGAACCTATTTTGAGGCGAATCCTATTCCTGAAGAACAAAGGAAAGCAGGTTTTGGTGGAGTGAATCGTTATAAATCTTTAGAGGGATTTGATAATTCTCAAATGATCATTGAAGCCACAAAAAATATAGACATACTCTCCAAGCAACTGTATGTGCAATCAAAATCTTTAGATGAAATTATTGATCTTGCCAAGGATAAAGAAGAACTATTGGCTTCAATTCCAGCCATTCAACCAGTAAGTA
>CBDULU010000032.1:0-10682 GCA_965368155.1 uncultured Flavobacteriaceae bacterium | reverse complement strand
CAAACTTTTGAGGATTTGAAACCGCTAGCCATAACTTATTGGATAAATCCACCTTTTGATTGTCAGAGAAGATATCTAAAGTGAGTTTGTCAACCAATTCAACGAACAATTCCTTGTCTATACCAAATTCTTTTGTTTTAGGTAAAACTTTTGTGTAATTCCTTAATTTACTCTTGAATTTGATCGCTGTATAATCCTTTTGCTGCGGAAAGGCGCAAATGCCATAGAGAAGAACAATATATAATATGACGGTTTTTTTCACCTTTATTAAATTAACGCATTGAATCTGATTGCATTTTAAACGGATTACCGGTGTAATTATTGGATAAATTTAAAAAAAAATCTGCTTTAAAAAGATAAAGCAGATTAATGAGGGGAGATTTAGAGAGAAATTAGGGTTGAACCAATTCCCATCTAAATTTTTCGAACAGTTCAGTGAGCTGCTCCTTACTGTTAATATCACAAACAATGATGTTGTAATAGCCTTTTGTTACCAAGGCTACCAATCCTTCTTTTTGTAATTCTGAATTAACACTTTCTATATACGAATAGGCCCAGTCATCATCCTTAGGAGCCGTAAATTTAAAATCTTTGGTAATTAATAATTCATTGAAAGAGGAGGCAACACTTTCTGCGTCATCTCCATAAGTCATTAACTGAAAGTGCTCGAGAATTTTATTCAAAGCCAATTGAAAATAAGGATATTCATCATCACTAACGGTCCAATCGGTAAGATACGGATTAGGCTCCAACACAATTTCACCATTACCATTCTCCGAACCCCAATTTTTATTGGAAGACACGGCGAAATCCTTAAAGACATAATCAAAAACCCTGGGCTTAGCCATAGCTAACCAAGTTTTGTAGACGATTTCATCCTGTTGCTCCTTAGTATAAAGATCTTTTCCAAGTAGTTTGACAATTTCAGTCAGCAACTCCTTTTCGATTCCAAGTTCTGAAGTTCTTGGATCAGATTCCTTATATTTATAGATATAGCTCCTAAATTCCACATTTGAATAATCCATTTGTCCAAAGGAAATATAGGTAAAAGCCAACAAGATGTAAGTAGCGAGTAGTTTTCTTTTCATAGGCGCAATTTCGTTCAACTTCCTTTTTATGCAATACATAAAGCACTAATATTTAGATTATTACCTTAATACTAGTCGATCAGTTTTACTAAAAAATAAATTGAACTTTAGGGGATTCAACTATTTTCTTAAGGCGAATATACTAATAACAGTTGAATTAGCAAAATATTGCCATAAGTTAATCATTAGGAAATTAGAATGTTAGCTATTCAAATAGATGATAAATAATAAAAAAACCTGTGCAGCAAGTACAGTATTTTCTTCTTCTTCTTTTTTGCAACTCATTATTTACCAAATTGAGCTTGCTATTCTAATAATTTTTGAAAACATTAAATCAAAAGTATTAGATAGGGAGTCTTTTGTTGCATGACAAGTATTGTTTAAATATATATAAGCCGAATATATTGCGGTTTTTATATTACTTTTGATATTATTGTGTAATCTAAATTTTTTAAAAAAGGGATAATTATGAAAAACATGTTTGTAAAATGAGCAATATTCGGTTATCTGTTTTTATTAATGTCTTCTTGTAATACTAATGAGGAAAAAGCAACTCCGGTATCGATAGATAAGGAGCAAATAAAAAAAGAGATTCAGGCCAGAGAAAATGAGTTTGCTGAAATTTATAATAGTGGAGAATTAAAGAAAATAGGTTACTATGCAGATGACGCCATTACTTTTTATCAAAACATGGCTCCCATTACAAGTAAAGCAGAGCGATTGGAATTTTTGAAACCTGATATGAATTCAGATTCTAATATAATCTCATTCAAAACTAATGAAATATTTGCATCAAATGATGGTGATCAAGTGTTAGAAATAGGTGCTTATACGGTAGTTGATTCTACAAATACAGTTATAAGCTCAGGAAATTATATGAGTCTTTTCGAAAAAAGAGATGGTAAATATGTATGCCTTAGAGACATGAGTGCTTCTGATATGCCGTTAGATGAGTTTGATGAATAAGCGAAATAAATTTTAAAAAAAGAGGCTGTTCATTTTGAACAGCCTCTTTTTTTAGGATACAGTACAAAAAAACCTTATCGTCTTCTGCCTCCTCCACCGCGTGAACGGCTCATGCTTGAAGAGCGTGATGGTGCAGATGATCTGGATGCGGAAGACCTATTTGATGAACTTGGTGATGATGTCCTCGTTGCTTTTGATGTTGAAGGCTTGCTAGACCGTGATGTTGAGGCCCTATTAGATGCTGAGGCGCCACTTTTGGTTCGCCCTGATGATGTTGAAGGTCTCGTTGACGCCCGGTTGGAAGCCGTATTTCCTGATCCGCGACCCGCTTGTGATGTTGAAGGACGTGTGCCACCTTTACCGGCAGTAGCGAAATCCCCTTTATTAATGTTGTTATTAACACGGTTGGAGGTATTTCTTTTGTTCCTATTGTAATTGTTATATGTGTTACGATTATTGATATTAATGTTGACAGAGGTATGGCCATAACGACCACCATGATAATAACCATGATGATGCCAGTGATTATGTCTGTAAATACCTATTCCAATTACAGCAACAGGTCTCCACCAATAAGGATGGTATCCATAATAATAAGGTGAGGCATAAGGTACATAAACCGGAGAATATACATATTGCACCACAGGTGCCGATTCAACAACTATAACTTCTGTTTTAGCGGCGACATTTACAGTAACAGGATCATCACCTACATAAGCAGGATTCGCTGTAACTGATGCTGTTGGCTCCGAAATGGGCTCAACTACATAATCTTTACCGTATAATGTTTCATCACCAATGATCTGCATAGAAACTTTACCTGCTGTATCTTTTGATACTGAGATAACAGCAACATCCTGGGTTTCTGTTTCGCTTATTGGATCCTGCAGAATAAACAGAAAATTATCTCCATCTTTTTCGGTTACAACTTTTATAAAATCAATATTGCCATCGTTGTCAAGATCTATATTGTTAATCCCAGTAGCTTCTTCGTTCAATGATTTTTCAAAGTCTTCAATGGTCTTTGACTTCTGAAAAAGGTCCAATACAGCATAAAGATCCAAGTTATCTCCGGGCAAGCCTAATAATGGTTCTTCATTCTCTGTCTGAGAGAAAGAAGAAAAACTAATTAAACTTAAAGTGAGCAGTAATATTGATAGGTATCTGGTTTTCATACTATAATTTTTTATTTTCTCCGATAGTAATCGGAACAAGAAATATTGTTTGGCAATAAATTATTAAGCTACTAATCATCTTAGATTTTCAATGAAACAAAAGTTTGAATCATTTTTCTTTGATAACAAAGGTATAAGATTCAAAAACCATACCGTTATTTTTCAATGAAATTTAACATATCAGAATAAAGCCATATCATTATCTCATAAATGTAGACAAAAAAACCATGAATGTTAAGTCATGGTTTTGCGCTTATTGAAGACATTAATCGCGTAATTTATTTTATCTAATTACTCAACATAACAGGCATTACGAGCATTGTAATTTCTTCACCTTCTTCCAGTCCGTCGATAGGGGTAAGGATTCCTGCTCTGTTCGGTAAAGACATCTCTAAAAGGATATCATTTGAATTCAAATGATTTAACATTTCGAGCAAAAACCGAGAGTTAAAACCTATTTGCATGTCATCTCCTTCATAACTGCACAATAGTCTTTCATCTGCTTTATTGGAAAAATCAAGATCTTCAGCAGAGATTTTTAATTCAGTGCCGGCCATGCGAAGGCGAATTTGATGGGTAGTTTTACTTGAGAATATAGAAACCCTTCTTACAGAATTATAGAATGAGTTTCGGTCAAGCGTTAGTTTATTTGGATTTTCTTTTGGTATGACGGCTTCATAGTTAGGATATTTCCCATCAATTAGTCGGCAAATCAAGGTGCTGTTGCCAAAACTAAATTTAGCATTGGTATCGTTGTATTCTATGACCACATCTTCATCATTACCTGATAAAATATTTTTTAATAGTGTCAAAGGTTTTTTCGGCATTATAAATTCAGCCACCTCATTGGCGCTTACATCTTTTCTGATATACTTTACAAGTTTATGGGCATCGGTTGCAACAAAAATGAGATTTTCAGGACTCAACTGAAAAAATACACCGCTCATTACCGGTCTTAAATCATCGTTACCTGAGGCAAAAATTGTTTTCGAAATACCTGTTGCAAGAATACTGGCCTTTAATGTTGTGCTGCTAGGAGCCTCAAGTTCAACTGCTTTTGGAAATTCTTCGCCATCAGCATAAGCCAAGGCGTACTTACCACTGTCAGAATTGATCTCTATGGTATTGTTATCTTCAACCTTAAATGTCAAAGGTTGTTCGGGGAAAGTTTTAAGTATATCCAACAATAGTCTTGCAGGCACGGCAATAGCACCAGGCGCATCTGATTCAACATCTATTGAAGTACTCATTGTGGTTTCAAGATCTGAGGCAGAAATTCTCAATTGGTCGTCTGTTAACTCGAAAAGAAAGTTATCAAGGATAGGTAAGGTATTGTTGGTATTGATAACCCCACCTAGAATTTGTAACTGTTTCAATAATTGAGAGCTGGAAACTATAAACTTCATTCTTTTTAATTTAAAAATATATTGATATTAGTGTTGCAATCCCTGCTGTTTTAAACAATTACCTGATTGATTAGCATCAGATGAATTTGAAAAAATTACATTAAGACCTTTGAGAAGGCAACAAGCATACAAATATATTATTTTAAAGTTGAACTTTGAAAATTTATTTGGCTAGTATATCAACAATCTTAAATGTTAAGGTTTTCTTAATATCAATAAATACACACTATATTTCTTTAGATTTGTTGCGGGGTCACCGAAATCAGTACTTAAGGTAAATGAAAGTCTATTTTGATCCTAGCACATTCATTGTTTAAGGTTTATACCAGTTTGAGAAACTTCATTAAAAAATAACTTATGATCAAATATGTAGTATCGCTATCAGTTTGCATTTTGTTTTGCATGTCTGCTTTTTCACAGGCACCTAAGAAACCAAATTCAGCTGAAATTTATGAATCCATAGAAAAGCTCAATTTTTTAGGATCTGTATTGTATCTGGCTGCACACCCTGATGATGAAAATACCAGATTGATATCATATTTTGCCAATAATGTACATGCCAGAACTGCTTATTTGTCAATCACTCGCGGCGATGGAGGTCAGAATCTAATCGGCCCTGAAATCAGGGAATTATTAGGAGTGATCAGAACCAATGAACTACTAAAGGCCAGAGAGACAGATGGAGGGGAACAGTTTTTTACAAGAGCTAACGATTTTGGATATTCCAAACATCCCGACGAAACCTTAAGTATTTGGGAGAAAGAGGAAGTATTGAAAGACGTTGTAAAGGTCATTAGAGAATTTCAGCCCGATGTGATTATCAATCGTTTTGATGCTGAATCTGCTGGTAAAACACATGGGCATCATACTTCTTCAGCTATGTTGAGTTTGGAGGCTTTTGATTTGGCTGCAGATGCTTCTTACAAGTCCTATAATTTACCACCGTGGACTACTCAGCGCGTCTTTTTTAATACACATTGGTGGTTTTATGGAAGTCGGGAAAGTTTTGACAAAGTAGACAAATCAGGAATGTTAGCCTTTGATACGGGAGTTTATTATCCATCTTTGGGATTATCAAACTCAGAAATTTCTTCATTAAGTCGAAGTATGCACAAATCTCAAGGCTTTGGCAGTACAGGAACCAGAGGGACTGACATGGAGTATGTACAGTTGTTAAAAGGAAAGATGCCTTCTGATCAAAAAAACATTTTTGAAGGAGTTGATACTTCTTGGTCAAGGGTAGAGGGTGGCGAAGCTATTCAGGTGATTCTTGATAAAGTGCAAAGAGAGTTTAATTTTAATGAGCCATCCAGAAGTATTCCGGATCTGCTAAAGGCTTACACACTTATAAATGGTTTGAAAGATGGCCATTGGAAGGGCCTTAAATTGATGCAAATTAAGCAAGTAATTGCAGCTTGCTCTGGCCTTTATGTGGAGGCTGTTGCAGAACAGGCATATGCTACAGGGGGTCAAGAAGTTTCTTTGAGGCTTGAAGCGATCAATAGAAGTAGTCAAAAAATGACATTAAAATCAGTTCAGCTCTTGCCTCAGCAAAAAACAATGAGTCTTAATAAGGATTTAACCAATAATGTAGGGCTAAAAGAGGAGGTTGACATGGCGATCTCAGGAGATGCTGAACTTACAGCGCCTTACTGGCTTGAAGAAAAGGGAAGTCTTGGACTGTATAAAGTGGAGGATCCTGAGATGGTGGGTAATCCGATAACCTTGGCAAACCAAAAGGTGATGTTTGCTATTGATTTTGATGGTACCTCTATCGATTTCGAGAAAGATGTGATTTACAAGTATAATGATCCGGTAAAAGGAGAAGTGTACCAACCTTTTGAAATTGTTCCAGAAGCAGTATCGGCCATTGCTTCCAAAGTGGTTATTTTTAGCGAAGATCAGGCGAGGCAAATTCCGGTAACCGTTACAGGTTTTAAAGAGGGTATTTCGGGGAGTGTTTATTTAGAAGTTCCATCGGGTTGGAAGGTGTCTCCGGAAGTGGTTGATTTTCAAATGACCTTTAAAGGGGAAGAGGCAAATTTTTTCTTTACCGTAAGCCCAACTAAGGAGCAAAGTGAAGGATATATAAAGCCTGTTGTGATGATAGATGGTAAAAAATTTGATAAAACAATGGTTGAAATCAATTATGACCATATTCCCAAGCAATCAGTACTTTTGCCAGCTGAGTCCAAGGTTGTGCGTTTGAACCTGGTCAAAAAGGGTGAATCAATTGGTTATATCAAAGGAGCTGGAGACGAGGTTCCAAAGTATTTAAAACAAATTGGATATAAGGTTACAGAAGTGCTCCCTCAAAATATATCTACTGATCTTTTGCAACAGTTTGATGCTGTAATTATGGGTATCAGGGCCTACAATACGGTTCCTGAATTAAAAATTAAACAGGCAGCAATTCTTGACTATGTTCACAAGGGAGGAAATGTTATTGTTCAATATAACACCAATAGGAATGTGGTCGTAGAAGATAATCTGGCGCCTTATATGCTTGAGTTGTCAAGAGATCGTATCACAGATGAAAACGCCAAAGTAAGTTTTTTGAACAAGGATCATGAGGTATTGAATTATCCTAATAAGATCACGGCTAAGGACTTTGATGGATGGGTACAGGAAAGAGGTTTGTATTTCCCGAATAAATGGGCAAAAGAGTTTTCCCCGGTTCTTTCGTTTCAAGAAAATGGTGACGATCCTATGGAAGGTAGCCTTTTAGTGGCAAAATATGGGGAAGGATATTATATTTATACAGGCCTTTCTTTTTTCAGAGAACTTCCTGCAGGTGTTCCTGGTGCCTATAAATTATTTACAAATATGATTTCTATAGGAAAGAATGATTTTGAAACTAAGCTAAAAAAATAAGATATGAAGCAAGAGGAAATCGTATCCAGAAAATGGAAAAAATTATATACGTATATGTTGATTGCTAACGCGGTTTATATAGCTATTTTTTACATCATCACACAATTTTATTCTTGATCCATGGCGATATTAGACTGGGTAGTTTTATTGGTCACACTTTTGTTTATTGTGATTTACGGATCTTGGAAAACTAAGGGTAGTAAGAATGTAAAGGATTTTATCAAAGGGGGTAGTGAAGCAAAATGGTGGACCATAGGCTTATCGGTTATGGCAACTCAGGCAAGTGCCATTACGTTCCTTTCAACCCCTGGGCAGGCCTTTCACAGCGGTATGGGATTTGTACAATTCTATTTCGGATTGCCATTGGCCATGATCATCATTTGCATGGTTTTTATTCCAATATACCATAGGTTAAATGTTTATACAGCTTATGAATACCTGGAAAGCAGATTTGACTTGAAAACCAGGTCCTTAGCAGCGATCTTGTTTCTTATTCAACGTGGTCTTGCCGCCGGAATTACCATTTTCGCTCCTGCAATAATTCTCTCGGCGGTATTAGGTTGGGATCTTTTAACCCTTAACATTATCATAGGTGTTCTCGTTATTATTTATACAGTAAGTGGTGGAACAAAAGCTGTAAGTGTGACCCAAAAACAGCAAATGGGGATCATTTTTATCGGCATGTTTGCGGCTTTTTTTATCATATTAAGCTATTTGCCACAAGACATATCGTTTTCAAAAGCGATAGAGATTGCCGGGGCCAGTGGGAAAATGGAGGTGCTTGATTTCTCTTTTGATCTGAATAACCGGTATACCATTTGGACGGGCTTTTTGGGAGGAACTTTTTTGATGCTGTCTTATTTTGGAACAGATCAGTCACAGGTACAGCGATATTTATCGGGTAAATCGGTAAGAGAAAGTCAACTGGGTTTATTGTTCAATGGCTTTTTAAAAGTTCCTATGCAATTTTTTATTTTATTGGTAGGGGTAATGGTATTCGTTTTTTATCAATTTAATGTTTCTCCTTTAAACTTTAACCCTGCAGCCACCGGAGCCGTGATGAATTCGGAATTTGCTCAGGAATATACAGAACTCAATGATCAACATGTGGCTATTATTGAGCAGAAGAAGAACTTACAGATGAACTTTGTTGAACGTCCAGAAAACCTGGACGTAAGAGATCAGATCCTGGCTCTGCAGACAAAAGAATTGGAAAACAGGGAAGCTGCTAAAGAGATCATTCTAAAAGCAGACCCTTCACAGGAGGTAAATGATAAAGATTATGTCTTTATCCATTTTATTCTTAATAATTTACCACGTGGTCTTATCGGCTTGTTACTGGCCGTAATTCTTTCGGCGGCTATGTCTTCAACAGCTTCCGAATTGAATGCATTAGCAGCGACTACTACTATGGACTTGTATAAGAGGAATGATAAAAAGGAGCGAGAAGACATGTATTATGTGACGGTTACAAAATGGTTTACACTGGGTTGGGGTATACTTGCTATTCTGATTGCCAGCATTGCTAACCTGTTCGATAATCTCATACAACTTGTCAATATCATTGGATCCATTTTTTATGGTAATATCTTAGGTATATTTTTGATCGCCTTTTTTATAAAATATATCCGTGGTAACGCAGTATTCATAGGGGCCCTTATTACACAAGCATTGATTATAGGGGTCTTTGCTATGGATGTCTTACCCTACCTTTGGCTGAATCTTCTCGGATGTGTGCTTGTCATTACACTTGCAATTCTTATTCAGATGTTTTCCAAACGAAAAGCAGTATAGTAAACAAAAAAAAGCCTCAACATCGTTGAGGCTTTTTAATTGAAAGTATCACTTAATTATTCTACAGAAAGATGCAGGCGAGCCTTTTCCCAGGCAAATACTATACCTGAATTATCTACAGCATACATCAGTTGTTCTTGAATTTCAGTGCCCATATCAGGCTTGACGTTTACTCTTAAAGCATCTTCAGCCTCAGTATAGGAGTAAGCACCCCAACCATCATTTTTCTTATTAAAAATGGCCACCCAGTCACCTGTTTCATTTGGAATTAGAAAAAAACCATATTTTCCTGCAGCCAATGATTTACCGTTAACCTTTACATCTTTATCAAAGGTAACAGTCGTATTTTCGTTGGCACCTGCTCTCCAAACCTCACCATATTTTTCCAGGTTACCCCAAACGGTTCTTCCTTTAACACTTGGAGCGCCATAGTCGATCACGATCTGAGCACCGTTAACAGTTCCTTTAGCTTCAAGCCTTGGGCTTTTTTGCGCACAACTTACGGATACAACAAAAAAGAAGGCTAATAATAAATTAAAAGTTTTCATAGTTGGTTATTTTATTTGCTCCATTCAGCAATTGATTCTTGATTCATTTTGGTGTAATCAGCATTTCCTGCTTTTTGAGAAGCTGCCAAAGACATTTGTGCTGTTGCAATAGCTCCTTTTTTGTCTCCTAAATCAGCTTGAATCAATGATTTTTGACGAGACATCCAGAAAGCATCAGGATTCATCTCAACAGCCTTTGTTGCCCATTCCAAAGCCTTATTCAAGTCTTTTCCTGAACTTCTGTAGTAGGATGCCGCATTGAAATAATCGTTTGCACCAGGACCTGCCATTACTTTTTCAATACTTTTTACCGCCATTTCATCGGTTGGAGTTTCGATTTTTGCCATCACCATGGTTTTGCCCCACATGATATACATATTTCCTGAAACGCCATCAGCAAGATCTCCAAATCCAATGGTAAAGTTTTCTGCAGCATGCTCCATAGGATATGTTTTTGCTGAAAATCTCAAGGCAACTTTGCTCTCATCAAGTTCAGCTGGTGCTCCTCCTGCCTGATATTCAGTATAAAAAATAAGCTCCCAAGCATCCTTATTAGGTATAGATAAAATAGCATAACTACCTTTCTTCAATTCCTTACCGTCGATTTTCAAATCTGAATCAGTGGTAAATTTTGTTCTCATATTAGCACCAGTTCTCCAGAGTTTACCATAAGGTACCAGATCTCCAAAAATGGTTCTTCCGCGCATAGCGGGTCTTGAATAATCAACAGACACTTCTGAAAGTCCTATCGTTTGATGAACTTTGGATGAAGGGCTTGGTTGTGGGGTTTGGATCTGCGCCTGTAAAGTGAAAGCGCCAATAAGTAATAAT
>CBDULU010000031.1:0-10851 GCA_965368155.1 uncultured Flavobacteriaceae bacterium | reverse complement strand
GGTGCTGGTGTTATTTCTGTAATAGGACAAGGTTTACCAGCTGCTTTTAGTGATATGATACGGCTGGGGCAAAAAGGAGCTTCGGACAAAGCCTTTGACATCTATTATGACTTGTCGGAAAGTATAGATTTGATCTTTGCTGAAGGGAATCCATCAGGAATCAAAAGCATGCTTAAATCACTTGGAATTTCAGAGACTGATGTAAGATTACCATTAGTGCCGGCAACAGAGGAATTACAACAAAAAATTAATACCTTTGTATCTCGTTTTAAAAATTAGAAAATGGTTTCAGATATAATTCAAAAAGCATTAAATCATCAGATTCAGATTGAAGCTGAATCTTCACAAATATACCTTGCGATGGCCTCTTGGGCTGAAGTTCAAGGGTTTGAGGGAGTTGCGTCATTTATGTATGCTCATTCTGATGAAGAAAGAATGCACATGTTAAAATTGGTCAAATTCGTAAATGAAAGAGGTGGACACGCCATGGTGACAGCGCTTGAAAAACCACCTATGTCATTTGGATCGTTTAAAGAAATGTTTCAGAGTCTTTTTGATCATGAAGTAATGGTCTCTCAGAAGATCAATGATCTGGTTGATATTACACTTAAGGAAAAAGATTATGCTACCCATAATTTTCTTCAATGGTATGTTGCTGAACAGATTGAAGAAGAGGCACTTGCAAGAAATATTCTTGATAAAATCAATTTAATTGGAGATGATAAAGGAGGCTTATATCTTTTTGATAATGATGTAAAACCTCTGGTTTCAGCCGAGGCTCCGCAATAGAAAATTGAGCTAGACAGCTTAGTTTTGAATTAAATTACTAAGAATCAGATATTTATTATTTGGTTCTTTCTGTGATTTAATGAAAAAATATTTTTTATAATTCCGTTTTAAAAGAGTAATTTTGCCAGATGCAAAAAATGAAGAAGTTAGCTTTTGTATTAATGCTTACATTTCTGCTCGGTTCTTGTGGTGAATACCATAAAGTGCTGAACAAAGGTAAGAATACCGAAAAGTATCAGTTGGCGGTAGACATGTATGATAAGAAGGATTACAAAAAGGCCATTGCTTTATTTGAGAAAATAATGGGACCTTATGCCAACAAACCACAAATGGAAAGAATCCAGTATATGATTTCAGACTGCTATTTCCAGACTGAGAATTATACAATGGCTTCCTATTATTTTTCCAAATTCATTGTGAATTATCCTGAAAGTTCAAAGGTTCAGGAGGCTGCTTATTTAAGTGCAAAAAGTTATTTTTTGGCTGCGCCAAAATACAGTAGGGATCAGGAAGATACCTATAAAGCCTTAACTGCTTATCAAAATTTTATTGATAAGTATCCTCAATCTGAATTGATCGAAGAGGCAAACAAGGATTATGCAGAATTGAACAGGAAACTTCAATTCAAGGATTATGAAGTGGCTAGACAGTATTATCATACAGAAAGGTACAAGGCAGCCATTCAGGCTTTTGAAACTTTTAACGAGGATCATTTAGGATCAGAGTTTAAGGAAGAAACCTATTATTATAGCTTTTTATCAGCCTATGAATTAGGTATGAAAAGTGTATTGAGTAAAAAAGAAGAAAGAATATCGGAGGCCTTGTTGTCTCATAGAAAGTTTCAGAAAACATTTCCTGAATCCGAAAGGTTGAAGGAAGTTGATCAACTAGGAGTAAAACTCCAGGAAGAATTGATCAAAACCAAAGAATTATTAGCTACAATATCACAAAAATAATTAACTGATGAAAGATTACAAAAACACAGGAGCTCCTGAGAGTACGATTACTTTTGACAAAGTTAAAATTGAAGCCCCAACTCAGAATATATATAAGGCAATAGCCATTATGTCAAAAAGAGCATCTCAGGTTAATGAAGATTTGAAAAGTGAACTAATTGACAAATTAGAAGAATTTGCAACCTTTAATGATAGTCTTGAAGAAGTTTTTGAAAATAAGGAGCAAATTGAAGTATCTCGTTTTTATGAAAGACTTCCAAAACCTACTTCCATAGCTGTTCAGGAATGGTTGAATGATGAAATTTACTATAGAACTCCAGATACAGATAACGATATTATAGAATAATTATGTCTGTTTTAAGCGGTAAGAAAATTCTTCTCGGCGTTACTGCGGGAATAGCTGCTTATAAAACTTCCTATCTGGTAAGGCACTTTATAAAGGCAGGAGCGGAAGTGAAAGTCGTCATGACTCCGGCTGCCAAAGATTTTGTGACGCCACTGACATTATCTACTTTATCTAAGCACCCTGTTCAATCTACTTTTTATGACAAAAGTGAAGAGAATGAACTTTGGAATAACCATGTTGATTTAGCACTTTGGGCTGATTTGATGGTTATTGCACCTTTGACAGCCAATACTTTGGCTAAAATGTCAGAAGGCATTTGTGATAATTTACTTTTAGCCACTTACTTGTCTGCCAAGTCAACTGTGTATTTTGCACCAGCCATGGATCTGGATATGTATCAGCATGAAACTACTGCCAATAATATCAGGACATTGGAGAAAAGAGGAAATGTGTTTATACCACCTTCTTTCGGAGAGCTGGCCAGTGGCCTTGAAGGAGAAGGAAGAATGGCTGAACCTGAAGAGATCCTGACCTTTGTTGAAAATCATGTATTGGAAAGCTTGCCACTTAGAGGGAAAAGTGTTTTGATTACCGCAGGTCCTACCTATGAGGCGATTGATCCTGTTCGTTTTATCGGAAATCACTCTTCCGGAAAAATGGGATTTGCTTTAGCTGAGGAAGCCGCAGGTTTGGGAGCAAGTGTTACACTTATTTCGGGCCCCAGTCACCAAAAAATCGAGAGAGCGAATATTCAAAGAATTAATGTGGTTAGCGCTGAACAAATGTATGAGTCAACGCATCAATATTTTAAGGATATGGATATAGCGATCTTTTCTGCTGCCGTTTCAGATTTTACACCAAAAGTTGTATCTTCTCAAAAAATAAAGAAGAAGAATGATCATATGGTCGTTGAATTAGTGCCTACTAAAGATATTTTGGCCTCTGTTGGAGCGATTAAAAAAGAACAATATCTGGTTGGTTTTGCCCTGGAAACTGAAAATGAACTGGAAAATGCCAAGGATAAGATCAAAAGAAAGAATCTTGACTTGATCGTTTTAAATTCCTTAAAGGATAAGGGAGCAGGGTTTGGATTAGATACCAACAGGATTACACTCATTGACAAAAAGGGAAAAGTACAAGAATTTGCACTCAAGAGTAAAAAAGAAGTAGCAACTGATATTTTTACTGAGATTTTAAAAGGTGTTCATGCGTAAGTTTTTAATCATAGGTTTGCTTGTATTAGGGATGAAATTATCAGCTCAGGAACTGAACTGTGTTGTCTTTATCAATAGCGCCGAAATAGGGGTTTCTAACAGGAAGATATTTGATAACATGCAGAATGATATCTTTGAATACATGAACAATACGAAATGGACCAATTCTGCATATAAACTGCATGAACGCATCGATTGTTCTTTGACCATTAATATTTTAGAGGCGATATCGGCCAATAGTTTTCGGGGAAGTTTACAGCTGCAGGTTTCCAGGCCCGTTTATAATGCGACGTATACAACCTCTATACTGAACTTTAATGACAACAATATTTCCTTTAACTATCAGGAATTCCAGCCCTTGGTCTATAATGAGAATAATTTTGAATCAAATCTTATCTCGATATTAACTTTTTATGCCTATACCATATTGGGTTATCAGGCGGATACCTTTGGCTATAAAGGAGGAGAGAACTTCTTCCAGCTTGCTGAAAAAGTGGTTAATGTAGCACAACAAGGAGGAGGAGTAGGTTGGAACAGAATTGATGGAAATTATACACGATATCAGTTGAATGAGAATTTGTTATCACCAGTATATGAGCAATACAGGAAAACCATGTATGAATATCATATTCTAGGATTAGACCGAATGGTTGATAATACCAGAGAGGCCAAGGAGGTAATGAGTAAATCGATTCAGGATCTTCAGAATTTATATAACGAGCGGCCAAACACTTTTCTAATAAGGGTTTTCTTTGATACGAAAGGGGATGAGATCGTTGATGTTTTTTCTGATGGACCAAGAATTGATACTTCTCAACTAAAGGAGGTGCTTTCCAGAATTTATTCATCATATGATGAAAAATGGAAAGAAATTAAAATATAGTCGCTAGTAGATTCCTCTAACTTTTTATTTAAGTTTGTTTATCGATCAGTATCTTTTTAATTAAGAAGTATTTATGCTCGCATCATTATCCATAAAAAATTATGCACTTATAGAAAATCTTAAGGTAGATTTCAAGGACGGACTGTCTATAATTACCGGTGAAACCGGAGCAGGAAAGTCTATCTTAATGGGCGGACTGGCCTTGGTGCTTGGGAAAAGAGCAGATACGAGTTTGGTCTATGACAAGGCTAAAAAATGTGTGATTGAAGCAGAATTTCAAGTGGGTTCATACCATTTGGAATTGTTCTTTAAGGAAAATGATCTTGATTATGATCCATGGGTGATCATTAGAAGAGAGATTTTACCCAACGGAAAATCAAGGGCTTTTGTGAATGACACGCCAACAAATTTATCAGTTTTAAATAGCTTGACAAGTCAGTTGATCGATATTCATTCTCAACATGAAACTTTGCAATTGTCAGATCCGTTTTATCAATTCCATATTATTGATTCATTGGCTGATAACAATAGCTGTTTAAATGAGTACCATATCGCTTTCCAGGAGTATAAGATGATGCTAAAAGAGCTGGAAACCATCAAGCAAGATCAGCTTCAGGCTCAGAAGGAATATGACTATAATGTATTTCTTTGGGATGAATTAGACAAAGCAGCTTTAAAAGTAGGTGAACTGGAAGACCTTGAAAAAGATCTTGAAAAACTTTCTCATATAGAAGAAATCAAAGCGAATCTATCGGGTATACTTGAGGTATCAGAAAGAGAATCATTGGGAGTTTTGAGTCAGCTTGCTGAAATCAATCAACAACTTTCACGTATCGGGCCCTATGCAGTGCTTTATGAGACTTTGTCGGATAGAATGAAAAGTCTGTTGATCGAATTTAAGGATATAAGCAGTGAAATAGAAACTGAAAATGATAACTTGGTCTACGACCCTGCAACTTTGGAGAAAGTAGAAAATCGTTTGCAACTTCTTTATGATCTGCAAAAAAAACACCAGGTTTCGGATATTGAAGAACTGATTGAGATTCAAGAGCAGTATCAGTTGAAAATTGAGGAGGTAGACAATGCTGATGAGACGATTAATTTGAAGTCAGAGGAAATTAAAGTAACGGAAGAAAGACTGTACCAGTTTTGTGAGAAGTTACACGATCGCAGAGAAAAAGCTATTCCTCAATTCAGCCGGCAAATAGAGAAAACATTGGCAGGTCTTGAAATGAAGAATACAAGGTTCAGAGTTGAACTATCCAAGACGGAAGAATTCATGTTTAATGGAGGAGATCATTTGCAATTCTTGATGTCATCCGATAAAGGAAAAACCTTTGAGCATATCAAGAAGGTGGCTTCAGGTGGAGAAATGTCAAGAATAATGCTGGCAGTTAAGTCGATATTATCAAAATATTCGAATTTGCCTGCTATTATTTTTGATGAAATTGACACTGGAGTTTCAGGTGAAGTTTCGAACAGGATTGCTGAGTTAATGCTTGCAATGAGTAAGAATATGCAGGTGATCACCATCACCCACCTTCCGCAGGTTGCTGCAAAGGGGCATCATCATTACAAAGTATTTAAAAAGGAACAGGGAGAGGTGATCTCATCGAACATCAAGCTATTGAACGGTGATGAACGACTGGTCGAATTGGCGGAAATGCTTGGAGGAAGTAAGATTACAGAATCTGCTATAGCACATGCGAAACAGTTATTATCATAATATTCATGTAAAAATAATCTATTAACTTTGCCGCTGTTTAACTGGAAATTTTGAAGCACAATAACACAATAATTAAATAATATCATATGTACAATCTATTAAAAGGAAAAAAGGGAATCATATTTGGAGCTTTGAATGCAGACTCTATTGCTTGGAAGGTTGCTGAAAGAGCCCATCAGGAAGGAGCAACATTCGTATTGACCAATGCCCCAATTGCAATGAGAATGGGCGAGATCAATAAGTTGGCTGCAGATACTGGGTCTGAGATCATTCCGGCTGATGCCACTTCAATGGAGGATCTTGATAATTTAGTAGAGAAATCCATGGAGATTTTGGGAGGTAAAATTGATTTTGTTCTCCATTCAATTGGGATGTCCATAAATGTCAGAAAAGGAAAGCACTATACAGAATCCAACTACGATTATACGCATAAGGGTTTTGATGTATCTGCCTTGTCTTTTCACAGGGTGATGAATGTACTTTACAAGAAAAATGCCATGAGCGAATGGGGTTCCATTGTGGCACTTACTTATATGGCTGCGCAAAGAGTTTTTCCTGACTATAATGATATGGCTGATAATAAGGCCTACCTGGAATCAGTTGCCAGAAGTTTTGGTTATTTCTTCGGACGTGATCATAAGGTACGTGTGAATACGATTTCTCAATCGCCAACACCAACAACTGCCGGTAGCGGAGTAAAAGGATTTGGAGGGTTTTTGAGTTATGCTGAAAAAATGTCACCTTTAGGTAACGCTACGGCCTTGGAATGTGCAGATTATACCCTGACACTTTTTTCAGATCTTACGCGAAAAGTTACCCTGCAAAATTTATTTCATGACGGAGGTTTCTCGAATATGGGAATCAGTGATGTGATCATGGATAATTTTATGGGTGAAGAGGATTAAGCCATGCAAATTTGACAATATATAGCAATCGGGGATTTTTAAGTACTATCTTAATATTCCCGATTTTTTTTTAAACTTTACTGAAACTATTTCATCTTGCGTTTTTCCATTATCATACCGGTTTACAACAGGCCAGAGGAGCTTGACGAGTTACTTGAAAGTATCATTGCGCAAGAACCTTTTAAAAACCCTGAGGTTATAGTAGTAGAAGATGGGTCAGAAAAAACGAGTAGTTCTATAGTCAAGAAATACGAGCAAAAGCTTCAAATTCATTATTGCTTTAAGAAAAATTCAGGACCTGGAGACAGCAGAAATTATGGGATGGAGCGAGCTTCCGGGGGCTATTTCATTCTTTTGGATTCTGATTGTATTCTTCCAAAGGATTATCTTAAGATCATTGAGACCGCACTTGAACAGAATTACGTCGATGCGTTTGGTGGCCCGGATGCAGCTCATGAAAGTTTTAGCAGCTGGCAAAAGGCCATCAATTATAGCATGACTTCTTTGCTGACCACCGGAGGTTTAAGAAATAAAGAAACCCCATCAAAAAAATTTCAATTAAGAAGTTTTAATATGGGTTTGTCCAAAAATGCTTTTGCCTTAACGGGAGGTTTTTCAAAACAACGAATCGGAGAGGATATTGATTTGAATTTTAAGCTTTTGAAAAAGGGTTGCTCAACACGGTTAATACCTGAAGCATTTGTATGGCACAAAAGGAGAACGTCCTTAACGGCTTTTTTTAAGCAAACAAATAATTTTGGTGCAGCGCGCCCCGTTCTCAATAAAATGTATTCTGGTTCTTCCAAACTAAGTTATTGGTTGCCTTCTTTGTTTGTACTCGGTTTTTTTGCTGCCTGCATACTATTGTATTTTGGTTTCCCCTATGTCATCATGATCTTTGGGCTATACACCTTAACGGTAATGATTGACGCCTTTTCTAAAACAAAAAGTATGGCTGTTTCCTTTAAGAGTGTCTTGGCCGTTTATGTGCAATTTTTTGGATACGGCTTGGGTTTTCTGAGATCTGTTTTTAGGCTGTATATTCAAGGCCGTGATATCAGATCAGCATTTCCGGGGATGTTTGCATAGCTTTTTGTTGATCAGCACCGGTTTCTCCTGATTTTATTTTCCTTAAATTTGACCATCTTAAAACGGCACATGAAATACGCAAAAAACATATTGGAAACCATAGGGAACACCCCGATGGTAAAACTGAACAAAATAGTTGAGGAAGTCGATGCACTTGTACTGGCAAAGGTAGAAACTTTTAACCCTGGAAACTCAGTTAAAGACCGAATGGCGCTTAAAATGATCGAAGATGCAGAGGCCTCTGGTTTATTAAGACCAGGAGGTACCATCATTGAAGGTACATCGGGAAATACTGGTATGGGGCTTGCCATTGCAGCTAATATAAAAGGTTATAAATGCATTTTTGTAATTGCAGATAAACAATCAAAAGAAAAAATAGATATTTTAAGGGCATTGGGCGCTGAAGTGGTTGTTTGCCCTACTCATGTGGAGCCGGAAGATCCCCGATCTTATTATTCGGTTTCCAGAAGATTATCTGAGGAAACACCTAATTCCTGGTATGCACTTCAATATGACAACCTGTCTAATACAGCTGCCCATTATGAGAGTACCGGGCCTGAAATATGGGAACAGACCGATGGAAAAGTCACTCATTTTGTTGTAGGAGTCGGCACAGGGGGAACCATCTCAGGAGTTGGAAAATACCTGAAAGAGAAAAACCCAAATATTAAAATATGGGGTATAGACACCTATGGTTCTGTGTTTAAAAAATATCATGAAACCGGAATTTTTGATCAGAATGAGATCTATTCTTATATCACTGAAGGAATTGGTGAGGATATTCTTCCTAAAAATGTAAACTTTGACATCATCGATGGCTTTGAAAAAGTAACCGACAAGGATGGTGCTGTCTACACCAGGAAATTAGCGAGAGAAGAGGGTATTTTTGTTGGGAATTCTGCAGGTTCGGCCATTAAGGGTGTACTGCAATTAAAGGAACATTTTAAGCCTGATGATGTAGTTGTCGTGCTGTTTCACGATCATGGAAGCCGTTATGTTGGTAAAATGTTCAATGATGACTGGATGAGGGAACGTGGCTTTCTTGATGAAAATATCAAAATTGCAGCCGATCTCATCAAAAATAAAAATGAAGATTTGGTTTCAGTTAAAACAGAAGAATTGGTTTCTCACGCGATTGAACGTATGCGTAAGTATGAAATATCGCAGCTTCCTGTGATGGATGCTGAGGGTTTTGTTGGCTCACTGGACGAAAGCCAGTTGTTCAGATTATATTTTGAAGACAAGCATATTGCTGACAAACCTATTAAGGATGTCATGAGCAGACCCTATCCGATCGTAAAAAAGAATGTTACTGTTGACAAGATATCATCTTTGATCCACAAGAACAATCAAGCGGTGATTGTGGACGCAGGAAATGGGCATTATCATATTATTACCAAACAAGACATTATAAAAATGATACAATGATACAATGATACAATGATGTAATGATTCAATGAAGAGAGCCATATTACATCATTATATCATTAATGCAATAAATCATTATTCATATTCCGGGTACCAGTTGCGCAATCTTACTTCAATGTCAGTACTTCCCAGATTAACAAGCGACTTAAATACTTCCGTATCACTCATGTCAGGATTTCCACGATAGTGATAAGGATATACAATACCGGGTTTGAAGTCTAACACTGCACTGGCCGCTTCCTTTACATCCATGGTATAGGGTAAATTCATGCAGACAAAAGCAATATCAACATGTTGCAGATTTCGCATTTCTTCGATACCCGCTGTATCCCCTGATATATAGACCTTTTTCTTACCCATTTCTAAGAGGTAGCCATTACCTCTTCCTTTTGCGTGCTTGGCATCCGCTGATTCTGGTAAATTATACATGGGAATTGCTTCAATGCCTATTCCCAGCTGTTTGCTGTTCTCGCCATTTGCCATTACAATCATTTGACTCTTATATTTGTCAGATATTTGATCCGCTACAGCTTGAGGTGCTATTATTTTAATACCTTTTGTGTCTAAGGCATCCAATGTTTTTTCGTTCTAATGATCACCGTGAATATCTGTGATCAAAATTAGATCTGGTTTTGCTATACCTTCAAAGGCCTCGGCTCCTCCATAAGGATCCACATAGATCATTTTCCCATTGAATTGCATGACCAAAGTTCCGTGTAGAATCGGCTGTATCATAAGATCTCCTTTTTTGGTTTTAAAAGTATCTGCTTCAGGTCTTTGGCCATATATAAGCAAGGAGCTAAACACAAGAAGGTATAGTAGAATAAATGGTTTTTTGTTCATTATTTTTTATTTAAGTGTTAGTATTAGTCAATCAGCATTATGTAAAATGTTTAGCCAAACAGTTCCATACATGGCTACAATTTGAATTGTTTGTTAAAACATTTTTTTAACTTCTATTTTTAGATAAGAAATGGCAGCACTGGTGGGGCCGTCATTTTTCCCTAAGTTACTTAGGATATCTTCCCTTAATTGCTCTGCGGTTTCCACCTCTTTTTTAGCAGCTGTAGTGCGGATAATTTTAACAATAAGATTCTTGGAAGTGACCACAGCTTTCCATGCCGTTTCGGACACATAAATTTGTTGTGCCAGGTTGTGCTCGAATTCCTGTTCCACTATACTGATTAATTTATGGCTGTATTTCTCGGGATCTTTGCCTGTGGGTTTGATCCTGATCAGTAATTTGTTCAATGAAATTCTTTCCAAAAACAGCGTGAGTCTTTCAAAAGCTTGTAAACGAAGTGGTAAGGCATGTTTTTGACTTTCCTTTCTAAGCAGGAAATTACGTCGCTTGTCTTCATTTGCCACATGGTATTTGAAGAAATAGAGGGCCACCAGGCCAGTAACTACAGCCGGTAAGGTGTATGATAATAATTCTATAATTTTTGTAAGGTCCATATTCAGGATTTTATGGTTTAAATATAGCTTATGTAACTATCATTACAAAGGACAACT
>CBDULU010000030.1:0-10951 GCA_965368155.1 uncultured Flavobacteriaceae bacterium | reverse complement strand
TTTTATTTGAATAAAATTTAGCAAAAAACCTCAGTCTGACTGAGGTTTTTTCATTTTGTATTGGTTCCTCTTGTATAGCTGATCTGTTCAAATGTTTCCAGGAAATGAAATCGGCGTCTATGGAGTTTTACCTGCTTTATGTGGATTTCTTTTAAAATTCAAAATTAATTTAAATTGTATCTTTAACAGATTCATCATTACTATGTAAAACTCATCAAAATGGCCAGACTCTCTTCACTCGTTTTTTTTCTATTCTTTTTTGCATCAACATTTAGTCAGTCTGAAATTTATGAACTGCGGGTATATGAAATGGAGTTCTTTAAACCAGCCAATGTGTTGCATGATTATTTTCAAAAGGCACTTATCCCTGCCTTAAACCGCCAGGGGATACATAATGTTGGGGCTTTTGAGGAACTGGGTGAGGCTTTACCAAAAAAAATATACTTGCTGATATCCTATCCCAATATGCAAGCGCATCAGGAGACCGCTGATCAATTAGAAAAGGATACACAGTACAAATCAGATGCAGCATCCTATATGACTGCCACCTCCGATCAAATTCCATTTAAACGGATCGAAAGTACTTTTATCAGGTCAACTAAAGGATTTCCTAACTTGGTTAAGCCGGCTGAGCATTCTGAGGTATTTGAACTGAGAATTTATGAGAGTTCAAATGAAGATGCTTTGCGACGAAAAGTAAAAATGTTCAATGATAGTGAATTCGGTATTTTTAAAGATGTTGGACTCAATACAGTATTTTTTGGAGCGAACATTTCAGGCGATCAGATGCCTTGCCTGACCTATTTGCTAGCCTTTAAAGACATGGAAGAACACAAGATGGCCTGGTCGAAATTTGGGCCGCACCCTGAATGGCAACGTATCGTGAATCTTGAGGAATATGCGAACGCCATGAACAGCATAACACGTGTGTTCTTGAAACCATTGGACTATTCACAATTATAAGGAATTCGTTTATGTCCGAATGATTTTATTTTTGCCTGATATTTCGTAAATTTAGATGAAGTTTAATATTCATGATCATGGCTGATATTAAATTTAAAAGTAAAGATCCGAAAGAAAGTGAGTTCTCTAAAGAACTAAAAAAGCGCATCCGTGATTATTTCAAAAATTTAGGAATCTCAACTCATGGAGATGCCAGAATGCACTTTAAAACATTTGTAATGTTGGGATTATATATAGTTCCATTTATGATGTTGTTATTTGTAGTGGAATCTCCATGGATTGCTTTGATTATGGTCATATTAATGGGTGTCGGTGAAGCCGGAATAGGAATGTCAGTGATGCACGATGCCGCTCACGGGGCCTATTCAGATAAAAAGTGGGTTAATACTTTTGCGGCCTCAAGTATGTTCTTATTGGGAAGTACTACGATCAACTGGAAAATCCAACATAATGTCAAGCATCATACCTATACAAATATTTATAATTATGATCCTGATATATCAACAAAGGCAGTTATTCGCTTGAGCGACCATGCTCCATTGAAAAATTACCATCGTTTTCAAAAATATTATGCATTTCCTCTCTACGGCTTAATGACTTTATTAAAGTTGTTTGGTGAAATCAATGTTTTTATGGGCTATTTCAAAGGAGGGCAGGTAAAAAGAATGAATGCCAATCCGATAAAGGAATTGGTAAAATTGATCCTGACTAAAATTATTTACTTATTTATCATTATTGGTTTACCCTTGTTGTTTACGGATTTTTCCATTTGGCAGATTTTGATTGGTTTTATGGTCATCCACTTCGTGGCCGGAATGATTATGAGTACCATATTCCAAATGGCCCATGTAGTCATGGGGGTGTCTCAGCCTGTTCCGAGCAATGGGGTAATCAATAATAAAAGATTGGTACACCAGCTTCAAACTACTTCAGATTTTGGTAAAAAAAGCGGTTTACTTAGTTGGTATATGGGAGGTTTGGATTTTCAAGTAGAACACCACCTTTTTCCGAATATTTGCCACATCCACTATGCGGAAATCGCACCAATAGTAGAAAAAACTGCATTGGAATTTGGCATAAGGTATAACAACAACCGTACTTTTGCACATGCTTTGCTGTCTCATTTTAATCGATTAGAGCAGTTGGGTCAACATTTAACAACATGAAAAATGCGCCGCACGATCCTGTCGCAATTGAAATCTAAGTAATTCTTCCGTTTAGAACCAATACAGTTAATTATTTTCAATAAATTTAGTGGCACTTTGGATGATCATCTCAGGATAATGGCCAATGATTAACTGTGATCCTGTATGGCGTTTACATAAGGATGCGTAGCAGCTGCGGCAAAACATTCACATGGATTGAGATCATAAAATATAATTTAAATAACTATAAATGAAGCATTTAAAATTAACCGTTTTTTTATTGATCGCTTTTGTGGTTATAGCCACGGCCCAGGATAAACCCGCTTATCAATTGTATAAAAGTAATGGAAAGGATGCCAAATACGATAAAATGATCAAAGATCTGGCCAAAAGTGACATGGTCTTTTTTGGTGAATATCACAGTAATCCTATTTCCCATTGGCTTCAATTGGAGATGAGTAAAAGTTTTTATGAGATTAACGGTGAAAAGTTATTCTTTGGTGCGGAAATGTTTGAAAACGGTAACCAATTAGTTATCGACGAATATTTGAAAGGATTGTATGCGGAGGATAAAATGCTTCCGGAAGTTACCCAGCTATGGGGTAATTATAAAACTGATTATAAACCCTTACTTGAATTTGCGAAAGAAAAGAAGCTCCGATTTATTGCAACAAACATTCCGAGAAGATATGCTTCAATGATCAATAAAATGGGCATAGATGCTTTAAAGGAATTAAGTCCGGAAGCATTGAAAATGATCGGCCCTGATTTGGAGAAGTATTTTGACCCAACAGTAAAAGCCTATGCTGAGATGGCTGATATGATGGGAGGGCACGTACCTCCGAACATGTTAAATATTCAAACTGCTCAAGCTTCGAAAGATGCTACCATGGCACATTTTTCTCTTCAGAATTTTAAACCCGGAGATTTTTTGTTTCATTTTGAAGGATCCTATCATTCGAACTATGAGCAAGGGATCATTTGGTGGATCAATAAAATTCAACCAGGCTTAAAAATAAAGTCAATTACGACTGTAACACTGTCAGAATGGGAAGAAATGACCGATGAGGAAAAAGCTACCATTGCTAACTATATAATTGTAGTGGCAGATACTATGACTCAGACAAAAGGATAAAGGCGGCTATTTTTATTTAGACACATAAGCCCCAAATACTTATCGTTTGTTAAACAGAATATATTCACTTGATCAATAGTATAAGATGATAAAATCAAACAATGTTAAGATACGATTAGAAAAATTCAAATTCTTCTGTATCCTAGGCATGATTTTAATGACGTCATGTTCGAAGCAAAAAGATACCATACCAGAACAAACAACCGATTTTTGTAAAAGTATTCACAGAAATGACAGTATAAGTTTATCCCATGAACTTAAGGGTCTTGATGAATTGATGCGCACCAAAACCGGTGTTTATGTCCTCGAAGATGGTGCGGGTTCGATGGTTTCACGTGCCTGGTTAACAGATTATGCAGAAGAAACTATTGACATTCAGTATTTTATTTTTTCTACCGATAATGTAGGGCTTATCGCCTGTGATTATCTGGTAAGAGCGGCGGACCGTGGTGTTAAAGTTAGAATTCTGGTGGATGATATTATGGTAGATGCACAGTTAGAAGATATTGCAACCATGGATTCACATGAAAATATTAGCGTTAAAATATACAACCCAGGTTTCAATCTTGGGAAAAGTATCATTGCAAAAGCCAAAAAAGTTTTAACAGATTTTAGATCGGTAAATCAGCGGATGCATAACAAAACCTTTATTGTAGACAACAAGGTTGTTATCACTGGAGGGCGAAATATTGCTGATGAATATTTCGATTATGACCATGAGTATAACTTTAGAGACCGGGATGTATTGTTGTTGGGGAAAGCAACAAAAAGTGTAGGAAGCTCGTTCAACAAATTTTGGAGCGATTCTCTGAGCGTACCGATCAGTATCCTAAGTGATGAATCTACAGATGGGCTAAGCAATAAAGACAAATTTGCAAGACTACATGAATATGCCTGTAATCCTGAAAATTTCTGGCCCCAGATTCGGACACGAATAGAGAATATTCCTTTGGCTTTTAGAGCCTTAAAAAACTCTGGGGATTTTATATGGGTAGATGAGGTCGATTTTGTTTCAGACATACCCGGTAAAAATGATGGAAAAAGCGGTCTGGGTGGTGGAGGTATATCTACTAGTGCCCTCATAGATTTGGTCAAAAATGCAAAGCATTCTATTGAGATTCAAACACCTTATCTGATCACTTCTGAACTGAGTCAGGATCTTTTTAGGGAAGCTGTTCAGCGAGGTGTAAAAATCAGGATATTGACCAACAGCCTTGCCTCAACTGACAATGTGGAGGCTTTTAGCAGTTACCAAACGGACAGAAAAACACTACTGCAAACAGGAGTTAGAATTTATGAATTCCGGCCAGATGCTGCTGAACGGACCAGGATCATGACAGGGGAATTACAAAAAACTTTGGATCATAAACCAATTTTTGGCCTCCATGCGAAATCGATGGTTGTAGATGGTCAAATAACGGTCATAGGAACCTTTAACTTAGATCCTAGAAGTGCTAATTTAAATACAGAATGTGTGACTATTATTCATTCAGAAAAAATTTCGGAACAGGTGCTAGAAGGTATGGAAGAAGAATTCAAAGCTGAAAATTCCTGGGAAACAACCGTTGACTTTAACCCTGACTCTGAGGTAAGTAATTTAAAAAGAGTCAAAACCTGGACACGAAAAATTCTCCCCAAGGATATCTTATAAAATTTATTATGGGTTCAACAATTGAGCAATTAATTATTTTAAAACCCAACCTTTCTTCTTAGTACACTTTCTTCCTGAATAATAATTTTATCCAGGAAATAAGCTACTTTGTTTGTGATAAAATTTTCATTGATTTCGTTTGGATTGAAACTTCCTATTTCATTGATATCACCTTCAGTTATAGGCTGAAGATCAGCTGGATAAATAATGAATACTGAAATATCACCATTGTACTTTTGGGAAAAAACCAAAGCAGCTCCTTTGATGAATTCAAAATCAGTCGATCCGTTCAAATTGTCGATCAATGAGCTTGGAAAAGTGTTAAAAGTAATATTGATGGCACTGTTGTTCATCAACCAGTCAAGTTGCTGTACCGTCCAGCCAATGTCAAAATTAGCTTGTATTTCGTTCAATGTTTTAAGCAATAGTGGCAAAGTGAACTCTCGCCATTGTTTCCTTTTTTCCACAACTTTTTCAAGCGAATTCACATAATCACTCACCGATTTGTTTAATAGGTTATTTTCCATAATTCATGATTTTTAGAAGCAAATCAGAGATAGAATTGCCAGGTGAGTCTTTAATTTACCTGTTTATACCTTAAGACACTTAAAATTATCAGTATTATTGATTGATTGCATTGATCTTCATCAGCTCAACGATTGACTGCGGTCAAAAGAAGGGATGGAAATCTTCATCGTATAAGACCATTTAAATCGTCAAATTGAGAAAAAAGGGGCTTACACGGTTTTCACTTCGACGATTTGCTCTTCGGAACGTTTTTTTTTGATCGGATATTTTCTTCCGTTCAGAAATTTTCCAATAAATGTCGAGCGCACCAGATAATGATACGTAACCAAACAAATCCCTGAGGTTACCAGTAAGACAAATACAAATTTGGCAAAGGCTGGAATATCCCAATCCACTATAAAAGCTGGTAGTAAAATTGTAAAGGTTAAATGAAGCAGGTAAATCCAGTAGGAGGCATCAGAGTTGTAGCGCATTAAATGTGAATGTTGACTTCCGTATCTGATAAAAAGTCCTGTAATACCGAATATAAATAGCCAAACATTAACTGAATTGATTATTGTGATTTGTAACTCATCCAGAGATGAACGAAATAAAAACAGGCCCGTAAACAAAATTATTGCCAAAATAGTAAGTATCCAGTCATACTGCATAAAGGTATCCAGTAAATGTTTGGATTTAAAAAGAATCCATCCGATAAAATAAAAGAAGAAATAAAAAATAAAAGTATTGAAATCAGGTACCCAATCAGTGGATGTTGCCACCCAGGAACTTCCCATAAATAATAATAAAGCAACCGTTAAGGCAGAAAAAATAACAATTTTAGCTATTGGTCTTTGCAAGATCCAATTGAATGTCATGGTGATTTGATCAGTCAATCCTTTAAATTGATTGAAAAGTAAACCCAGAAAATAGGAAACGATGGTTATCATCAACAGGTAGTATAAGAACCAAAGATGTGAGGTGGATTCGGGTATCCAGCCTCCAAGTGCTTTAAATGGTTCTAATGAGGTCATTAAAGGATTCTCACCATTCGCAAACACAAGGCCTGAATAAGAAGCAGCGAATTTAATTGTAGGGGCCAAAATTATTATAAATACAATTAATGGGTACAGAATTCTGTCAATTCTGTTTTTAAGCATTTTTTTATGCCCCCTTTCGAAAAAAAGCATGGCTCCAAAGAAACCGGCCACGACAAAAAATATAGGCATTCTGAAAGCGTGAATAAAAAATACAATATAATCCATAAAAGGTCCTGTTGATACAGGGTCTTTGATGGGCCAGTGATATCCTTCATATAGACCGTATGTAATGGCAGAGTGAATGACTAGACCGAGTAGCATCATGATGGCTCTTAATGAATCAAGTGAATGAATTCGTTCTGTTTTGCTGGCATTTGTAGATAAGCTCATTTAGTCTGATATTTTAGGATGACCATAAGAATAGGAATACTAATATAAATGAAAGAACACTTTAGGACGAAATACCTCAAATAGTGTCCAAAGCATATTGATTATTTATCGAAAGGGCTACCTTTAAGGTGGGGCGTATTTAAATAAGCAAAAAGGTTTCTCTCTATGTCAACTAATATGAATACTTTTGCCGTCAATTTGAAAATAGCAGGTATGAAGCGCATCAATGAATATAAAAAACTCTTTAAAGTAGAAGGACCTATTGATTTGAAAGAATTAAAAACTTCTTACAGAGGGTTGGTAAAAGAATGGCATCCAGATAAATTTCAGAACGAGGAAGAAAAGGAAGAAGCAGGAGAAGTAAGCCAGAAAATCATTGATGGATACCATTTTTTGGTAAGTATAGCTCCGGAAACCAAAGAATCAAATTTAGAAGAATATCAAGCCACAATCAACCAGTCACAGGTGGCAGATTTTTATCATAAAAGCATGCGCTTAGAGGTTACTTTTACTGATGGCAATACCTATGAATATTTTGGTGTGAACCACAAGCTTTTTAACAAATTTGCAAACAGTAGATCTTTAAACAATTTTGGAAAAAGAAATATTTTTAACTCTTTTCTTTACAGAAAATCAAAGAAGGCATCAGTGATGGCTTAAGTTGGAATTGCTCACCCGGTCGCAAGTGAGAGGTTCACGGGCGAGGGGTTCGCAGATGAAGGGCTCACCTGCAATTTCTCATCACCTCGGAAGTGAGGGCTTCACCTCCGATCACCTCCGATTAAAAGCCTTCAACTCCAAGAGCTTTACAAACAAGTATTTTAGCGGCAAATAAATTTTTTTATTGTTTCTTGAAAGGTTTTTGCTTTTTAATGACTAATTCTCTGTTTAATTTAAAAATTAGAGAGTATGTTGACAAAATTCCCTGGCTATTTGATAGTGTTCTTCGGATTTACTTTTTTATTGACTGGAGAAGCATTTGCTCAAGGATGTAGTGATGCCGGTATCTGTACGGTGCATAGTTTTAAACCGAATGGATTGGATAGTATTTCAGATAATCCTAATCAATTTAAAGCTGGGATATCTTATGGAGCAGCTGACTATTCAATTTCCGTTTTTGGTACATACCTTGAATATGATCGTCGAATAAATGAAAAATTCGGTTTGGATGCGAAACTTACATCCCTATCCCAATCTGGCAATGATATTTCTGCTTTCGGATTGTCAGATTTATATATCAATTCTAATTATAGAATCAATAAAAAAGCTTCGCTAACCTTAGGAGTTAAAATTCCTTTATCTGATGCCAATAGGCAGGAAGATGGAAGGGCTTTACCCATGGACTATCAATCCAGTTTAGGAACCTTTGATCTTGTTTTTGGCTTTGGCTACGCCATCGGAAGGTTGCAATTAGTTGCGGCAATTCAACAACCTTTGACCCAGAATAATAATGAGTTTTTTGCTGAAGACTACCCGCTATTTTCTCCGTTAAGAGAGTTTCAATCAACAAATCAATTTAAACGAAGTGGAGATGTACTGCTAAGAGCTTCTTATCCCTTTGACTTGGGTCAAAAGTTCCGATTCACGCCAAGTTTATTACCCATATACCATTTGTCAAATGACAAATACACCAACAAGGAAGATATTGAAGTGGAAATCGAAGGCTCACAAGGGCTGACGTTGAATTGGAATCTATACTTAGATTATGAACTCAATAATGATCAGGCACTGCAACTCAATGTTGGGTCTCCTTTTATTGTAAGAGATACAAGACCCGATGGTTTGACAAGAAGTTTTGTGGCCAGTTTGGAATACCGAATTAAGTTCTAATTCTTAAGTTTTCAGATCTCATCACCTCGGAAGTGAGGGTTTCACTTCCGATCACATCGGGGTAGTATGCCGTATTTTTCAGGAAGGCTTCATAATCTAAAAGGTTTGGATTATATTTGAGAAATGGAACAACTAACCCTTACCACTCCGGCACTATTATTTTCGGCAATTTCTTTGATCATGTTGGCCTATACCAATCGATTTTTGGCTTATGCAGCCGTTGTCAGAAATCTTCATGACAAGTATAAAAAAAACCAAAATCAGGTTTTTATAAGACAGATAAAGAACCTTCGTCAACGACTTTACTTGACCCGTGCCATGCAGATCTTTGGTATCAGTAGCCTTCTACTTTGTGTATTGACCATGTTTCTGATTTATGTGGAACAACATACTGTAGCCGTATGGATTTTTGGAATGGCTCTCGTACTTTTAATCGTATCTTTAGGTTTGTTAATTAGGGAGATACAGATTTCTGTAGAGGCCCTTGAGTACCATTTGAGTGATCTTGAACAAGGCAATGAAGAGTGAAAGACATTCCTATAATTTTTACTGAAATTAACCTCATAACCAATATGGTCCTATGAAAACCCTGATTCGAATTTTATTTTTTGCCCTAGTTGTTTCAGCAACAGCTCAAACGAAGTCAATAAAGAATAGTCCACCCTTAACTGTGGCAAACCCCACTGCAGCTGGAATGTCTGAAGAACGACTTTCTTTTATCGATGATGCGATCATGGAGTCTATCGAGAACAATGAAATACCTGGAGCAGTTGCCTTAGTGGCAAGACATGGGAAAGTTATTTACCATAAGGCTTTTGGATTGGCTGATAATACTTCCAAAAGGGAATTAAAAAAAGATGATATTTTTAGAATTGCGTCTCAAACAAAGGCCATTACTGCTACTGCCGTGATGATGCTTTGGGAAGAAGGGAAATTCAGGCTTGATGATCCAATTTCAAATTATATTCCGGAATTTAAGAATCCCCAAGTATTGGATTCCTTAATAGAAAGAGATTCTTCATTTGTTGCCACTAAGGCGGATAAAGAAATTACCATTAGGCATTTGATAACGCATACTTCGGTTATAGGATATGGTTTTATTGATGGTGATGAACGATTTAAAAAGATATATGCCAAGGCAGGGATCATTGATGGTTTTACGACGGAGCCGATTACAATCAAAGAAAACGTTGCTAAACTAGCCAAGTTACCGTTGCATCACAATCCTGGTGAAAAATTTACTTACGGAGAAGGCTTAGATGTTTTGGGCTACTTTATAGAAATTGTTTCAGGAATGCCTTTGGATGAATTTTTTAGGACAAGAATATTTGATCCATTGGATATGGACGATACCTGGTTTTATTTACCCAAATCAAAATACGACCGTTTGGTGTCTTTACAGAGTTTTAAAGACGGCAAGTGGGAGAAATTTCCGACATCTAAGGAATACGATCCTAATTTTCCGATAACAGGGGCGAAATCCTTTTTTGCCGGTGGAGCAGGGCTTTCAAGTACAGCGATGGATTATGCCACTTTTTTGCAAATGTATCTCAATGAAGGCGAATTGAATGGGGTTCGTTTATTGAGTAGAACTACGGTTCAATTCATGATGGCGAATCAGATAGGAGACCTTTGGGGTGATTCCGGATCCTATTATGGACTCGCTTTTGGTGTTTTGGATCAAAAAGGTCAGGATAAAGGTGGAGAAGGGAGTACAGGAACCTTTCAATGGGGAGGTTATTTCAATACGATGTACTATGCAGATCCTCAAGAAGGACTCATAGGAATTTTAATGAAGCAAACAATGGATACCGAAGTTGATCATTCAGGTTGGAAATTTCGACAGATCACAGGACAGGCCATTGATGATTAATTTTGATATAGAAGGAGTTAGTTGATGAAGATCAGAAAGAAAGAGATAAAAGAGCGTAAGAAATAAAAGGCTTTTTATCGTAGCTTTTTTGGAATCTATAGTGGCAAAAAAGGGCAATAAACTAAAAAAAAACCCCTATTCATAAAACAGGGGTTTGCAAATATGCGTTAAGTCAAAATTTGAGGGGGTATTATATTTATGTTTTGGATTTAAAAAGGTCAACATAAAAAATAGTTTTTTTTTCAAATAAATCGAATATGCGATTTATTTGTCAAACTATTTGAGTTGGATGAGACATAAAGCGCTGTTAAGCAGCCTTAAAGGGAGGTTACATTTTTTAGGGCTCAATAAGTTCTTTGAGCTCCTCAATTCGCTTTTCTTTTTCGGGTTGTCTTTTTTTGATCGCAAAATCAGTAT
>CBDULU010000029.1:0-10994 GCA_965368155.1 uncultured Flavobacteriaceae bacterium | reverse complement strand
AAATTTCTATTTACATTATAACTTCCCTCCTTTTTGTACAGGTGAAGCTAGACCATTAAGAGGAACTTCCAGAAGAGAAGTTGGTCATGGTAACTTAGCGCAACGTGGATTAAAAGGAATGATTCCTGAAGATTGTCCTTATACAGTGCGTATCGTATCTGAAGTATTGGAATCTAACGGTTCTTCCTCTATGGCAACGGTTTGTGCCGGTACAATGGCATTGATGGATGCTGGGGTGAAAATGAAACGCCCTGTTTCTGGTATTGCTATGGGATTAATTTCTGATGGCGATCGTTATGCAGTTTTGTCTGATATCTTAGGTGATGAAGATCACTTAGGTGATATGGACTTTAAAGTGACCGGAACTACTGAAGGAATTACAGCCTGTCAAATGGATATTAAGATCAAAGGCTTGTCATATGAAATTTTAGTGAATGCACTAAAACAAGCTCGTGAAGGTCGTTTACATATTTTAGGAAAAATTACAGAAACTATCGCTGCTCCTAACCCTGAAGTTAAAGAGCATGCACCGACAATGGTTACAAGACGTATTCCAAACGAATTTATTGGAGCTTTAATTGGTCCTGGAGGAAAAGTAATTCAAGAAATGCAGAAAGAAACAGGAACTACGATCGTTATTAACGAAGATCCTGTAACTGAAGAAGGTATTGTTGAAGTTTTAGGTGTAGGTTCTGAAGGTATTGATGCTGTTTTGGCAAAAATTGATTCTTTGTTGTTCAAACCTGAAAAAGGAAGCGTTTATGAAGTTAAGGTGATCAAAATGTTAGATTTTGGTGCTGTAGTTGAATATACGGAAGCGCCAGGAAATGAAGTGTTATTGCACGTAAGTGAATTGGCATGGGAACGTACAGATAAAGTGAGCGATGTTGTCAACATGGGTGATGTATTTGACGTTAAATATTTTGGTGTAGATCCAAGAACACGTAAAGAAAAAGTATCTCGTAAGGCTATTTTACCTAAGCCTGAAGGTTTTGTAGAAAGACCGCCAAGAGAGAGAAATGATAGAGGCGGACGCGATAACAGAGGCGGAGGTCGTGATAGAAGAGACGATAGAAAGAGAGACTAAAAGGACTCTTCATGGAATTTATAAAACCTCAAAATTAATTTTTTGAGGTTTTTTTTTGAGGTTTTGTAACATTTAATGTATTTCGTACGTATAAGGTAATAGACGACAAAACTTTTTAATCTAAAATTCCAAATTTTTAATGAGACAACTAAAAATAACTAAGCAGGTTACGAATAGAGAGACTGCTTCTTTGGACAAGTATTTGCAAGAAATAGGGAAGGTTGATTTAATTACAGCCGACATGGAAGTCGAACTTGCTCAAAGAATTAAAGCAGGAGATCAGATCGCTTTGGAAAAATTGACTAAGGCAAACTTAAGATTCGTAGTTTCTGTAGCAAAACAATATCAAAATCAAGGATTGACCTTGCCGGATCTAATCAATGAAGGTAATTTAGGATTGATCAAGGCGGCCAAAAGATTTGATGAAACAAGAGGTTTTAAGTTTATCTCTTATGCAGTATGGTGGATTAGACAATCTATTTTACAAGCTTTGGCTGAACAGTCAAGAATTGTAAGATTACCATTAAATAAAATTGGTTCTATCAACAAGATCAATAAGACTTTCGCAAGATTAGAACAGGAAAATGAAAGACCTCCTTCTGCAGAGGAAATCGCAAAGGAACTGGATATGACCGTTAGTGACGTAAAAGAATCTATGAAGAATTCAGGTCGTCACGTATCAATGGATGCTCCTTTAATTGAAGGGGAAGACTCTAATCTTTATGATGTTTTGAATTCAGGAGAGTCACCAAATCCTGACAAGAGTTTATTACATGAATCATTAAAAGTGGAGATCTTAAGGGCTTTGGAAACATTGACACCTAGAGAAGCCGATGTTGTAAAACTTTACTTTGGTCTAGGAGATGCTCACCCAATGACCCTTGAGGAAATTGGAGAAACCTTTGATCTTACCCGTGAAAGAGTAAGACAAATAAAGGAAAAGGCCATTAGAAGATTGAAGCACACTTCAAGAAGCAAGATATTGAGAACATATCTTGGATAGAAAATAAAACAAATAGATTTTTAAAAAGCCTGTGATTATTCGCAGGCTTTTTATTTTTTGTGTTAGTTTTGCAAAAAACATATTCATGTCACACATTATAGCACCTTCTATTCTGGCAGCTGATTTTGCCAATCTACAAAGAGATATTGAAATGGTCAATGAAAGTGAGGCCGATTGGTTTCATATTGATGTCATGGACGGCGTTTTCGTGCCGAACATCTCTTATGGAATGCCCGTGATCTCAGCCATTAAAAAGCATGCAACAAAAACTATGGATGTGCATTTGATGATCGTTGACCCAGACAGGTTTATCAGTGATTTTAAGAAGGTGGGTGCGGATATATTGACTGTCCATTATGAAGCATGTAAGCATTTGCACCGCACAGTTCAGGCAATTAAACAAGAAGGAATGCAGGCAGGTGTATCTTTAAATCCTCATACTCCTGTGTCTGTTTTAGAAGATATTATAAAAGACCTTGATCTGGTTTTGATCATGAGTGTAAACCCGGGATTCGGCGGTCAAAGTTTTATTGAAAACACCTATAAAAAGATAAGTCAACTTAAAGAATTGATCGAGAAGTCCGGATCAAATGCAATTATAGAAATTGACGGAGGGGTAAATGATAAAAATGCGGAAAAGCTTGTCGCAACAGGAGCCAATGCATTGGTAGCAGGTAGTTTTGTCTTCAGGAGTCAAGATCCTAAACAAACGATAAAGGACCTCAAATACCTCAAATATTAATTAAAGATCTTCCTTAATATCCTTTATGTTCAGTTGCAAGCTGGTAATCCCGTTCCAATGGTTTTCTTCTATAGTAAAGGCAGCTTTAAAGGGATTTCCATTTCTAATCAGTTCGTGTTTAGGCCCCAGTCCGAAACCAATGGCATTATAGGTTTTCTGATCTGCGCCACTGATAATATTTAATTTAAGATGATCTTCATTTTCACCAATTCTACGGCCATAACCATTATCTCTTAATCCGCTGCAAGTAAAAACCGGTTTCATATTTTGCGGCCCGAAGGGTCCGAGTTGTTTTAAAATTCTATGAAATTTTGAGTTGATATTGGACAGGTATATTTCAGCATCAATTTGTATTTGTCGCTCCAGTAATTCCTTTGGTATGGTGTCTTTAACCACAGTCTCAAATCTTTCTTTGAACTTTTGGTAATTCTTGGGATCTAAAGTAAGACCAGCGGCATATTTATGACCTCCGAATTGTTCAATAAGATCACTGCACTGATCCAGAGCATTGTACACATCAAAGCCTTTTACAGAGCGGGCCGAAGCCGCTAATTTGTCCCCACTTTTGGTAAATACCAAAGTAGGCCTATAATATTGTTCAATAAGTCTCGAAGCTACGATTCCTATCACTCCTTTGTGCCAGGAATCTTTGTAGACAACAGTGGAAAAATCATTTTCTTCTTTATTTTCTTTTATTTGCACCATGGCCTCTTTGGTGATAAGCTGATCGATTTCCTTTCTTTCTGCGTTATAAGCGTTGATCGATGAGGCATATTCAAGGGCCTTTTCAAAATTTTCTTCGATAAGTAATTCCACGGCGAAAGCACCGTGTTTCATTCTACCTGCAGCGTTAATTCTAGGGGCAATGATAAAAACCACATCAGTGATGTCAAGGTATTGCTTTTTGACCTGATGCACCAAAGCTGCAATTCCAGGTCGAGGATTTTGATTGATCACTTTTAACCCGAAAAAACTAAGAATCCTGTTTTCACCTGTCAATGGAACAATATCTGCAGCAATTGCTGTAATTACAAGGTCCAGATAGGGTATAAAGTCATCAATATTTTGGCCATTTGTTTGGCCTAGGGCCTGAATTAGTTTAAAACCAATACCACAGCCACACAGTTCATCATATGGATAGGAACAATCTTTTCTTTTGGGGTCCAAAACAGCCACTGCTTCAGGAAGGACATCTCCAGGACGATGATGATCGCAAATAATAAAATCGATCCCTTTTTCTTTTGCATATGTGACCTTATCCAAGGCTTTGATTCCACAGTCTAATGCAATGATCAAACTCACGTCATTATCTTCTGCAAAATCGATCCCTGCAAAGGAAACCCCATAACCTTCTTTGTATCTGTCAGGAATATAAGTGGCAATATTTGAATAGCGGGTTCTTAAATAGTCATACACTAATGACACAGCCGTTGTGCCATCAACATCGTAATCTCCATAGATCATGATGTTTTGATTTTCGGCCATAGCCAGATGTATTCTGTCTACAGCTTTTTCCATGTCTTTCATCATAAAAGGATCATGAAGGTCCTCCAAGGAAGGTCTAAAAAAATGTTTAGCCTTATCGAAATTATCTATGCCTCTCTGAACCAGAATACTACTCAGAATTGTGTCAATTCCCAAAGCATTGGAAAGTTCTTCCGTTTTATGAAATTCAGTGGTATCTTTTAGTATCCAACGCATTTTTCGGGTCGTATTTAGTCTTATTTCAATGAGAAAAAACCAAGGTGAAGATAAATTAATTTCATGAATAGCCAGAGAATTATATTGCACAAAAACCAACCTCTGTTTTTTATGAATCGCAAAATAAAGAAGTAAACATGAACTTATGACTATCTCAATTAAAGAACAGAACTTGATCTTTGAAAACAGTCCAGAAATTTGTTGATGAGCTATGATTTGAACTAACTACTGCCTTTGAATTAATATTTAGCAGCTAATTTCTGGACTGTTTTCAAAGTTAAAGTTTTGATAAAAGTCGCCAAAGCATCCTATTGAGATCGATGATTTTTTAAATTTGTCTGAATAGATCTCTTTTACAATGAAACATTTTATCTACATGATGAGCCTTTTGCTGCTGATATCATGCACTAAAAAGAACAAAGAAAATGTTGATAACGCCGTCTCGGAAAACACTGAAATAGAGGTATATAATTTCGACCAATTGGAGTCGTTTTTGTCATCAAATACTGATAAAACTCTTGTTGTCAATTTCTGGGCCACCTGGTGTAAGCCATGTATTAAAGAATTGCCATATTTTGAAGCTGCACAGACCAAATACAAAGATAATATCAGAGTCATTTTGGTTAGTCTTGATTTTCCGGAGAAGCTTGAAAGTCAGTTAATTCCGTTTATAAAGGAGAATGCAATACAGTCACAAGTGGTGCTTTTGGATGATCCATATGAAAATGAATGGATCCCAAAGGTTGATTCTACATGGTCCGGGGCAATTCCTGCAACACTTATTATGAAAGGTGCTAAAAGAATATTCTATGAGAAATCATTTACACAGGAAGAACTAGAAGAAGAAATATTGAAATTTAAAAATATATAGTATTATGAAAAACAAGCATTATTTTTTATTGTTATGCGTGATCGCTTTTTCCACAATTTTTTCGGTTTTTGCTTTTACCGGGGTTGATACCGGAATTTCTAAAATAATATTGAGTTATCAGATTGGAGATGTGGCTGAAGATTTTAAGCTTAAGAATGTGGATGGGAAAATGGTTTCACTAGCTGATTATAAAAAAGCCAAAGGATTTATAGTCATTTTTACTTGTAATACCTGCCCGGTTTCTGTGGCAAATGAGGATAGGATCATTGCACTCAATGATAAATACCAGGACTTGGGCTATCCTGTAGTTGCGATCAACCCCAACAATCCTGAAATTTCTGAAGGAGATAGTTATGAGTTGATGAAAGTCAGGGCCAAAGAAAAGGGATTCAAATTTCCTTATTTATTTGATGAAGGTCAGAAAGTCTATCCTAAGTATGGAGCTTCCAAAACTCCTCATGTCTATGTATTGAACAAGGAAGACAATAAACTTATGGTGAAATATATTGGTTCGATAGATGATAGTGCAAGAAATGCCGGAGCGGTGAAGACCAAATATGTTGAAAACGCTGTTGATGCCTTGATCAAAGGAAGCCCAATTGAACTAGCCAGCACCAAAGCAATTGGCTGCTCAATTAAAAAATAGAATTTAAAAAAGGCCATTTGTTAAAATGGCTTTTTTTATGCTATAACTCCAGTTTGTCCAATAAGTTATTTTCGACAAGATGAGGTAGGGTAACCTTCAAATTTGGAGACCGGTCCATTTCTCTTTTTATGGCAAAAAGGGCCTCTTTATTTCTGGCCCAGCTTCTTCTTGCAATACCATTGTTCACATCATAGAACAACATGGACCGTAACTGACGATCAGCTTCTCTGGTACCGTCCAGAACCATACCAAATCCTCCGTTACTGACCTCTCCCCAGCCAACGCCGCCTCCGTTGTGAATGGACACCCAGGTGGCGCCTCTAAAGCTGTCTCCAATGACATTGTGAATTGACATATCAGCTGTGAATTGGCTCCCATCATAGATATTACTTGTTTCCCGATATGGTGAGTCGGTGCCGCTTACGTCGTGGTGATCCCTTCCTAGCACAATCGGTGCTGAAATATGACCCTCCGCAATGGCATCATTAAATGCAGCTGCAATTTTGGCTCTTCCTTCCGCATCAGCGTAAAGTATACGCGCCTGAGAGCCTACCACCAGCTTGTTCTTTTTCGCATTTTTGATCCAAATGATATTATCATTCATCTGAAGCTGGATCTCTTCAGGAGCCGTTTTTTGTATTTCAGTTAGCACTTCCATCGCGATCTGATCAGACTTGTCAAGATCTTCAGAATTTCCGGAAGTACAGACCCATCTGAAGGGACCGAAACCATAATCAAAACACATGGGACCTAGAATGTCTTGTACATAGGTTGGGTATTTGAATTTACCCTCTTTTTCTCCCATGACATCTGCTCCCGCGCGGGAAGCCTCCAATAAGAAAGCATTTCCGTAATCAAAGAAATAGGTGCCTTTTGCAGCATGTTTGTTAATTGATGCTGCCTGACGCCTTAAAGACTCTTGAACTTTTTCTTTAAAAAGAGCCGGATCTGAACTGATCAGCTCATTTGCTTCTTCGAAACTGAGTCCTACAGGATAATACCCTCCTGACCAGGGATTATGTAAGGAAGTTTGATCTGAACCCACATGAACAAAAATATGCTCTTTATCAAACCTTTCCCAGACGTCAACAATGTTTCCGTGGAAAGCTATTGACAAAACTTCCAAATCATGTTGGGCTTTTTGCACTCTTTGAACCAATTCATCCATGTCTTTGATCAAAACACTGGCCCAGCCCTGTTCATGCCTTTTGACTGCTGCTTTTTCATTGACCTCAGCGCAAACAGTAATACAACCGGTAATGTCGCCGGCTTTTGGTTGTGCCCCGCTCATCCCTCCTAAGCCTGAAGTCAAAAAGACCTTCCCCTTGGAATTTTCATTTTTTTTCAGGATTTTTCGAAAAGCATTCATAAGCGTTATGGTGGTTCCGTGTACAATTCCCTGAGGTCCTATATACATATAAGAGCCGGCCGTCATCTGTCCGTATTGAGTGACACCCAATGCGTTGAATTTTTCCAGATCATCAGGTTTTGAATAGTTGGGAACCATCATCCCATTGGTGACGATGGCACGGGGAGCCTCTTTGCTCGATGGAAATAAACCCATAGGATGACCGGAATACATATGCAGTGTTTGTTCATCAGTCATTTGACTCAGGTACTTCATGGTAAGCAAGTATTGTGCCCAGTTTTGAAACACTGCTCCATTACCGCCATAGGTGATCAATTCTTCAGGATGCTGCGCAACTGCAGGATCAAGGTTATTCTGAATCATCAGCATGATCGCCGCTGCTTTTCGGCTGTTTGCAGGATATGCTTCAATTGGTCTGGCATATATCTCGTAACTGGGTTTGAAACGATACATATAGATCCTGCCATATTGTTTGAGCTCGTCAAGGAACTCCCTTGAGAGTTCTTCGTGCCAGTTTTCAGGAAAATACCTTAAGGCGTTTCTGATAGCCAGTTTTTTTTCTTCTTTAGAAAGGATATCTTTTCTTTTGGGAGCTCTGTTGGCTCCGACAGGATAGGTCTTTCTATCAGGAAGTTGCTCTGGAATACCTCGCAAGATTTCCTGCTGAAATGTGTCGATATTTTTTGTTGTTATCATCTTAAAATGGACTTAATATGATTCAAATAAATTGTCATACTCGCTATAAGTATCAGCGTGAAATGAAGCCGTTGACAAAAGTTCTCTTTCTCTGATCAATTGTATGGCTTTTTCTATGTCGATCGAGAAAATTCTGTCTTCTGTGGCAAAGTCAATTTTTTCTCTGACAGTATCATGGACGTCATCAAGTACTTCGCTCGATTTTAGGGGTTTTCTAAAATCAAATGCCTGAGCTGCACACAATAGTTCAATGGCCAGGATTTTTTCAAGATTGTCAATGACACGCAGGGCTTTCCTGCCTCCAATGGACCCCATACTTACATGATCTTCCTGACCCAGAGAAGTAGGTATACTATCTGCACTTGAAGGGAAACATAAGCCTTTGTTTTCACTTACCAATGCCGCGGAGGTATATTGCAGGATCATAAATCCTGAATTGATACCTGTATCCTCCATAAGTAATCGAGGTGTACCTTCATATTTTCCTTCTAGGGAAAGATAGGTTCTTCGATCTGAAATACTGCCAATTTCAGCGGCTGCCAAACAGGCATAATCCAAGGGTAATGCCAGGGGCTGTCCGTGAAAACTTCCGCCACTGATGATGAGTTCATCAGAGATGATCACCGGGTTGTCTGTGACCGAATTGAGTTCTATTTCGACATTCTCTTTTAAATGAAGCCAGGCATTTCTAGAACTTCCGTGAACTTGTGGCATACATCTTAATGAATAAGGATCCTGCACTTTTCCGCAAAAGAGATGAGATTTACCAATTTCAGAACCCTGAAGAAATTGATTGATCCTTTTTGCTACGTGTATATTTCCTTTAAAAGGCCTCGTTTGGTGAAGTAGTTCATGAAAAGGCATTTGTGAACCCATGAGCCCCTCTATCATAAGGCTGCCGATAAGATCGGCATGAGAGAGACAATTGTATAATTTATCTACGCATATTACAGCATGTGCCAGAATAAATTGGGTGCCATTGATCAGTGCCAATCCTGCTTTCGGGTGCAATGTCAAAGGCTCTAAACCTTCTTTTTCAAGCACTTTTTTTGTGTTCTTAACCTCATTTTTATACATCACTTTTCCTTCTCCAATAAGTGGAAGAAAAAGATGTGACAAAGGGGCCAGATCCCCTGAGGCACCTACCGACCCTTGCTCCGGAACTATTGGAATGATGTCTTGCTCAATATGCCATTGAATTCTTTCCAGTACAGCCATGGATATTCCAGAGAAACCCTTGGCCAAGGAATGCATTTTTAAAATCAGCATGAGTTTGGCGAGGTCCTTGTCAATAGGAGCTCCTACCCCTACAGAATGACTCAGAAGGATCTTTCGTTGCAATTCGGTAGTGTCATTTTTTGAGATGATCGTATCACAAAGAGGCCCAAAGCCTGTATTGATGCCGTAAACCGCCTTATCCTTTAGCGCCGTCTTTATAACGATCTCATGAGCCTTCCTGATTCTTTCCTCGGCTTCAGCTGAAATTGCGGCTTTCAATTTTCCATTGAGTATGGAAATTGCCTTGCCTACAGTAAGATGATCCAATCCGTATTTGAACATATTGTTTAATTTGATTGTATCAAATTTACGATTATATTTGATGCTTTCTAATACCATTATAATCAATAATCAATAACTATGAGTTATCGTATTGAGTTAAGACATCTTAATTATTTTCTGGCTGTTGCCGAGGAACTTCATTTTAGAAAAGCTGCTGACAGGCTATTTATTTCTCAACCAGGTCTAAGTCGTCAAATCAAACAAATGGAGACTGAACTTGGTTTTGCATTGTTTGAGAGAAGCAATAAGAAGGTTATTTTGACCAAAGCCGGTAAATATTTGAAAGAAGAGGTTACGATGCTATTGAAACATTTAAATGATAGTTTTGACCACGCTCAGCTGATCCATGAAGGGATGGAAGGGCAGATCAGTTTTGGTTATGTAGGCTCCGCCATGCAAAATGTTATTCCACAGCTTTTACTGAAGATCAGGGAAGACCATCCGAAAGTTCATTATTCATTAAGAGAAATGGAGAATCCTGATCAGATAGATGCCTTGATACAGAAAGAGATTGACCTGGCCTTTGTCAGACTGGATAAAGTTCCAAAAGGATTAGAGATTCGACCTGTTTTTGAAGATACTTTTTCATTGGTGCTTCCTAAAAACCATCCCATAGACAAAGAAAATTTTCAAGGTTTGAAAACTTTGAAGAAAGAAGCATTTATTTTGTTTGATCAATCTTATAGCCCAGCTTATTATGAGCAAGTGATGCAAATTTTTAAGCGAAGTGGATTTCATCCGATCATTTCTCATAATACGGTACATGCCAGTACTATTTTCAGACTGGTTGAAAACAACCTCGGAATATCTATAGTTCCCAGTTCTTTGGGGCTGGGCTACAATATGAATATAAAGCTTATAGAGCTTGATAAAATTCCACAGAAAACTGTGCTATCGGTGGCCTGGAATTCTACCAACAGAAATCCTATTTTAAAAAAGATCTTATCAAAGGTTGGAGTATCTTAGATCATTCAGCCGATAAAAGTATTTTTTCAAACCCGGGAACCACTGATAGAACCGTGCCTCCAAACTCTTTTTTTGAGTTTGCTAGTAGATCATTTAATCCGGAAACCTCTGATTCAGACATTATTTCACCATTGATTTTTTTGAGTGCCAAAGCGGCAAGCAATGATAGATTCTCCGAATGATTTTGAATCATTTGGGCTTTTTCATTGGTTTCGAACAAGCCTTCCAAAGAGGCGTGATTCTCAATCCAATCGTTTAACAAGGTCTCGATTTGTATTTTGAGCTGCTCATCTTTGGTATTTAACCAATTTTCAACATTTTTATTGAATTCATAGCCAGGGTAACTTTCAGCT